>NZ_BAABNP010000006.1:0-248370 GCF_038429965.1 Brevibacterium ammoniilyticum | reverse complement strand
CCGGGCGATGCTCCACACTGGTGGATAAGCGTGTGGAAAACTACATGCTTGTGACTTGTGGAAGACGGGAGTCGACGCAGAGGTGAATGGGAGTCGACGGCGCGGAAGCGTGACGTGAAACATCACCGGACGGTTTGACCGTGCTCTGCGCGCTTGGCTAAGATGGAGTGTCCTGTGTACCGGGCTGCATCCGAATCTTCATAGCTCTCATGCACAGGAGTGCTCGGCGGTCGAGACTCGCACCGCCGTTTTTTGTGAGAACGCGACTGGCGTTCACCCGCAACCTAGATATCGGAGATCCAAGTGAGCAAGCGTACTTTCCAGCCCAACAACCGCAAGCGCGCCAAGAAGCACGGCTTCCGTCTGCGCATGCGCACCCGTGCGGGCCGCGCCATCCTGGCATCGCGTCGTCGCAAGGGACGTTCCGAAGTCTCGGCCTGAATGTGATTCCGGAAGCGCACCGCCTCCGGCACGGCGACGACTTCAGACGAGTCTTCAGAGCCGGTGTCCGTGTGCGCTCGGACCACCTCATGGCCCACAGCCTGAGCGAGAATGATGATTCCCACGCCGCGCGCGTGGGTTTCATCGTATCCAAGGCCGTCGGCAACGCCGTCAAGCGCAACCGGGTCAAGCGCCGGCTGCGGGAGATCATGCGACCCAGGCTCGTCGAGTTCGACTCGGGCAGCCTGTTCGTCCTCAGGGCGCTGCCGAATGCGGCAGAAGCCGAGTTCGCCGTTCTCGAATCGGAGGTCGGCGACCTCATCGAGAAGGCACGGAGGAAGCAGGCGAGAAGTGGACGCCGAACACGACCTCGGACATGAGTCCGAGGTGCCGAGGCGCCCGGCCGGATTCTGGCCGGGGCTGTGGTGGCTGGTGCGCATCGCACCGCGGATGCCCTTCGTGTGGTTCATCCGGGCGTACCGGGTCGTCGTCTCCCCGCTCTACGGACAGGTGTGCCGCTACTATCCCAGCTGCTCGATGTACGGCCTCGAGGCCTTCGAGATACACGGAGTTCTCAAGGGAATGGTGTTAACTGGATGGCGAGTGCTCCGATGCAATCCTTTCTCCCACGGTGGGGTGGATCATGTTCCCGGCTCCGCCCGTCAGGCGCGGTCGATGGCGATGCACGACGCCGACGGCACCATGCGGGCCGAGCACCCGTGAACGACTGACGAACGCCGGAGATCCGCGCCCGCACCCGTGTCGCGACCGACTGACAACAATGGCACAATGAACGATCGTGATGGATCGTTGCAACGAGGAGAACTGAATGGACTGGATCGACAGCTTGCTCTACCCCCTGCAGTGGGTAGTGGCATGGATCCTCGCGATCTTCCATGACATCTTTACCGCCCTGGGACTGCCCGCCGCCAACGGCTGGACCTGGGTGCTCTCGATCGCGGGTCTCACCGTCGTCATCCGTGCTCTGCTCATCCCGCTCTTCGTCTACCAGATCCGGGCGCAGCGCAAGATGCAGCTCCTCCAGCCGGAGATCCAGCGTCTGCAGGCGAAGTACAAGGGCAAGAAGGACCAGTACTCCCGTCAGGCCATGGCCGAAGAGCAGATGAGCCTCTTCCGCGAGAACAAGACGAGCCCGTGGGCGTCGTGTCTGCCGCTGCTCGTACAGATGCCGATCTTCTTCTCCCTCTTCCGCGTCATCCACAACATGCAGAACGTCGCCGAGGGCAAGATCGACCCGATCGGCGGTCTCACCCAGGAACTCGCCCAGCAGGCAGAGGAGTCCTCGGTCTTCGGCGTCTCGCTCTCGGCGACCTTCATGGATCCGGGCATCACCGTCAAGCTCCTCACCGCCGTGCTCATCATCATCATGGCGGCGACGATGTTCATCACGCAGAAGCAGATGATGGCGAAGAACATGTCGGAGGCCGCGATGGCCAACCCGATGATGCAGTCGCAGAAGATGCTCCTCTACATCATGCCCGTCGTCTTCGGCGTCGGCGGCATCTACTTCCCGCTCGGCGTCCTCTTCTACTGGCTCGTGTCGAACACGTGGACGATGGTCCAGCAGCACATGGTCATCCGCAACATGCCGGCTCCCGGTTCCAAGGCCGAGAAGGAGATGCTCGAACGCAAAGCGCGCAAGGGCAAGACCGTCAAGCAGGACGAGGTCAAAGGCGCCGCCGTCCCCGCCGAGGAGGCACCGAAGCCGGCCGGTCAACGCCAGCAGCCCGTGAGCAAGAACCGCAAGAAGAACAAGAAGCGCTGAGGTAGGACATGTCAGAAGAAGTCATCGACTCCGAAGAAGTCACCGAGGAGACGGCTGCGAAGCCGACCCGGGCCGAGCTCCTCGAGGAAGAGGGCGAGATCGCGGCGGACTACCTCGAAGAGCTCATGGACATCGCCGACATCGACGGGGACATCGACATCGATGTCGCCGACGGTCGGGCGCAGCTCTCGATCGTCTGCGAGGACGAGGACGACTCGAACCTCCGCACCCTCGTCGGCCGCGACGGCAAGACGCTCGGAGCCCTGCAGGAGCTCTGCCGCCTGGCAGTGCAGACGAGCACGGGCCAGCGGTCGTGGCTCATGCTCGACATCGACGGCTACCGTTCGAGCCGCCGCGACGAACTCGTCCGCAAGGCCGAGGACGCGATCGCGGAGGTCAAGGAGTCCGGCGAGGAGTTCGCGTTCAAGGCGATGAACAGCTTCGAGCGCAAGATCATCCACGATCAGGTGGCGAAGGCCGGACTCGTGTCGGAGTCGGAAGGCGAAGGCGACGGACGTCATGTCGTCGTCCGTCCCGCAGATGACTGACCAGGCTGCGATCGAGGTGCCGCCGGCCGGCACCGCGGAGTACTTCGGTGAGGCGTTCCCCCTGGCCCAACGGTACGCCGAGCATCTCGCGACGACGGGCACCGAATGGGGGCTCATCGGTCCTCGGGAACTCGATCGCCTGTGGTCGCGCCATATCCTCAACTGCGCTGTCGTCGCCGAGTTCGTCGGCGACGGTGATGTCGTCGGAGACGTCGGCAGCGGCGCCGGACTGCCCGGCATCCCGATCGCCCTCATGCGGCCGAACGCGAAGGTCGTCCTCATCGAGCCGATGGAGCGGCGGGTCGAATGGCTGAAGATGGTCGTCGACGACCTCGGCCTCGACAACGTCCGCATCGTGCGGGCCCGGGTCGAGGACCTCGCCGATGAGGAGATGTTCACCGTCGTCACCGCTCGTGCGGTCAAGGCGATGGGCACGCTCATCGAGTGGACGCACGAGGTCATCGGGCCCGAGGGTCGGATCCTCGCTCTCAAGGGAGAGTCGGTCGAGGGTGAGCTGGTCAAGGCGAAGAAGCTGCTCAAGCGGTACCGCTTCGGGCAGCCGAGAATCCACCTCGTCGACGGCGGAATCCTCGAAGTTCCCAGTCGTGTTGTGGAAATCGCGAAGAAATAGAACGAACCGAAATTGGTCTAGGCTGTCAGTAGCTTTGTGAACCCGATGGATGATGGAGTGCGCCGAATGCCGATTATGGACGAGTCGTCTCCGATAGGTGCCGCGATCGCTCGCGACAACCGGCGTGCCGACCGACTGGCGCAGGTGAGCTTCCCCAGACCGGACACCACCCGCATCTTCACGATCGCGAACCAGAAGGGCGGCGTCGGCAAGACGACGACCGCGGTGAATATCGCCGGCGCTCTGGCCACGCAGAACCTCAACGTCCTCGTCATCGACATCGATCCGCAGGGCAACGCGAGCACGGCGCTGGGCATCGACCACTACTCGGATGTCACGAGCATCTACGACGTGCTCATCGACGATGTGCCGATGCGGGACGCCGTCGCCCAGGCCCCTGACTTCGAGACCCTGGTCTGCGTGCCCGCCACGATCGACCTCGCCGGGGCGGAGATCGAACTCGTCTCCCTCGTCGCCCGTGAGCAGCGTCTGCAGCGCTCGCTCGGTCTCTATCTCGAGGAGAGAGCGGCTGCGGGCAGCCGTGTCGACTATGTCATCATCGACTGTCCTCCGAGCCTCGGTCTGCTCACGGTCAACGCCTTCGTCTCCGCCCGTGAGGTCCTCATCCCGATCCAGTGCGAGTACTACGCGCTCGAGGGGCTGAGCCAGCTGCTCAAGAACATCCAGCTCATCCAGAAGCACCTCAATCCGCAGCTGTCGGTCTCGACGATCCTGCTGACGATGTACGACGGTCGGACGAACCTCAGCGCGCAGGTCGCCGAGGATGTGCGGACGCACTTCCCGGAGCAGGTGCTCGGCACCGCGATTCCGCGCTCTGTGCGGATCTCTGAGGCCCCGAGCTACGGTCAGACCGTCATCACCTATGATCCTCATTCCAGCGGCGCGCTGTCGTATCTGGAAGCCGCTGAAGAGATCGCCAACCGAGGAGTGCAACGTGGCTGAACGCAAGAAGCGCGGACTGGGTCGCGGTCTGGGAGCGCTCATTCCCGACGCCGCGTCCAATGATCGCCCCGTCGACGTCTTCTTCTCCGGAGGCAATGCCGAGGAGCAGAACCGGGCTGCCGGTGAGGACGCGAAGCCGGCACGCGGTCGGCGCACGGATCCTGCGGCCTCGATGCAGTCATCGCGTCGTCGCAAGCCGAAGGCGGCTGCTGAGAGCTCGGAGGCGAAGTCCTCGGCCGCTGGGACGGCGAAGAGCGGGTCTCGGTCGACAGCGAGCTCTAAGTCCGGCACATCGGGGAAGAGCGCAACGACGAAGAGTGCGACATCGAAATCGTCGGCGGGCAAGGCTGCCGCAGCCGGCAAGGCTGGTGGTGCGAAGACCGCTGCTGCCAAGACTGCTGCTGCCAAGACCACGACCTCCAAGTCCTCAGCGTCCAAGGCCACTGGATCCTCGACGTCGAAGACGGCTTCCTCGGCGACCGCGACGAAGACGGCCCGAGAGAAGGCGTCCGGGGCCAAAACTACGGCCCCAGCGGCAAAGCGCTCTTCCGAGGCTGCGGACTCTGCATTGGCGGCTGAGCAGGCCGCAGCGGTCGCGGAGACCAGCGCCGTGGACCTCGCCGCAGCGAACGACGACGTCCGTGAAGACCATCCTGGCGTCTACACCTCGAGGGGATTCAGCGACGACGAGGCAGCCGCAGACACCAGCGCAGAGACAGCGGGCTCAGCTGAGGAACCCGCAGGCGAGAGGAGTAACGACGGAGTCCAGACTACTTATGTAGTCGAAACGTCGATCACATCGGTCGACGAAGAGTCTGGCGATCTCGACGCCGACGATGAGGCGGAGGCCGGTGCCGAAGCGTCTGGAGTCGATTCGATTCCGGACACAGCGTTCGGTGAGATCGATGTGACTCTCATCGACCCGAACCCGCGGCAGCCGAGGACCGTCTTCGATGAGGATCAGCTCGCTGAACTAGTTCACAGTATTCGCGAGATCGGTGTTCTGCAGCCCGTCGTCGTCCGTCGCAAGCCCGGTGCGGCAGAGCGGTATGAACTCATCATGGGTGAGCGTCGTCTTCGGGCGACGAAGGAATCAGGTCTCGAGACGATCCCGGCGATCGTCCGCTACGTCGAGGACACTGATCTTCTTCGTGACGCACTGCTGGAGAATTTGCATCGGGCCGAGCTCAACCCACTTGAAGAGGCCGCTGCATATGGTCAGCTGCTCGAGGACTTCGGATGCACGCAGGAGGAGCTCTCTGAGCGGATCGGTCGTTCGCGTCCCCAGATTTCGAACACCCTTCGTCTGCTGAGGCTTCCGCCGCTCGTGCAGCGTCGCGTCGCCGCCGGCGTCATCTCGGCCGGCCACGCTCGTGCGATCCTCGGACTCAAGGATCCTGAGCAGATGGAAGTCCTGGCTCAGCGCATCGTTGCCGAGGGTCTGTCTGTGCGTGCATCTGAGGAAGCGGTAGTCCTCCTTAATCGTGGTGACTCGGTGAATGTTTCACGTGCAACGTCGCGCGTGGCCCCCGAGTTCATCGAAGTGGCCGAGCGTTTGGGTGATCGGCTCGACACCAAGGTCAACATCACCGTCGGGAAGCGGAAGGGCAAGCTCAGCGTCGAATTCGCGAATCAGGAAGACCTTGATCGCATTCTTTCGCTGCTCGGTGTGACCTCCACTAACGCTTCCAACTAGCCTGTACGCCGGTTGCTTGACCATCGAGGGGTTCTTCCCTCGGCTGGTTGAACTTCCTCGACCCCGGTTCCTGTACGCTCCATAGCCGGCGCTGTATGGGCCTGCGGATCGTTCTGTTGGTGATTGCGTTGTATGGACGTTTCGTTACCTGCCGGTCAAGTGAATCCGTTTCACGTGAAACGGCCAACGGACCAACACCGGCTGTTGCGGCGCACTCTCCTGCGGCGGGTCCAATTGCTGTCACTGCGGTTGTACGATCCAGTTCTCAGGCAGCTAGCCTGTCGTTCCCCATCCGGAGTGCACGCTCCATTTCGGTATGGCGATCTTGTAATGGCGTATAGGTTTCACGTGAAACATCGTCTATGACCGTTGAAGAAGTCGACGTGTAAGTCCTTGGAGACCGGATCTCTCTACCATCTTCGCTCTGTCGCCCATTCTCCAAGGCAGACCAAGCACGAGGTGTCACCCGTCGATGGAAGGATCTGATCATCCGGTGGGTTCTCGGTTTTGGCTTCGTTCTGGCTCATAGAATCGAGCGTGCTGGATGGTTTCACGAGATTTGATGAGGCTCGATGGCCAGGCCAGATGAGTCTGTATGGCGAGAGCAGATGAGCCTGGGTGGCGAGGCCAGATGAGCTTGCATGACGAGCCTATCTGAGCATTACAAGGTCGCTTTTCGACTTCGGCCGAGGGTTCGGGCGGAATTGGTCTGCAGTAGTTGCAACCAATGATCGGGTGCTACGGTCGGCGTGCTCAGGATACTGTTTCAGTCATGAGCAGATGGACGATCCTCAAGACCTATGGACGTTCGACTGCCGAGGCTTGGATTCCTGCGATGCTGTTCTAAACGTGGTCGCAATCGTCATGTTTCACGTGAAACGGGTTGAAGTAGGTGACTCGTCGTTCAAGTGAAGGGGCCTCTTGCTTCACCCTCTTGTACCTAGGATCGACTGTACCTAGGATCGACCGCGATGATTAGTGTTTAACTGAATCGCGGGCGGATCATGGAGTTGAAGGTGGAGATGGCGTGGAGTCGCGAGGCATATCGTCGGGCGACGGCACTGTCATTGATTTTGCATCAGTACCAGACGAATAGCGTTTCACGTGCAACATGACAGTACGCACGGTCTCGCCGACGACGCCTGCCCTCACTTGTGTCTCGACGAGTTTGAAAGCTCCGTGTTTTGACCAGTTGTAGGGGGTAGCAAATTCGCAAGGCGCTGTTGATGATGAGAGAACTCGACCTATTCCTGTCTGTCCTACGATCTCGGTACCCTTCTCTCCAAAGCGCCGATCTTGAGGGCCTCACCTACGGTTCGATGGGGATGGGATTGACGGCTGAAAGGGCGGCTAAGGTCATCAACAGGCACCGGGTTCAAGCTGCAGGTATGTGCACTGTGGTACCGGGGACCAGTGTTTCACGTGAAACGCGTGACCGGTTTCGCCGATATTGCGTGGGAGGAAGTATTACGCACTCGCTCGGGCTTCCTGTGTCAGTCAGTTCGGTCGTGCGCTGTGCTGACTCATGAATCGACCGGTGTAGGTGCGGTGTTCACGTGAAACGTGGTGCTCAAACCTTTTCGGCAGCCATCGTTCCCACTCCAGGAACTGCAACTAGCAACCGTGACTCGAGGGAAGCTTCTCGGTCTCAAGTCGAGTATCGGGAAATGCCAGCGAATATGGTCTACGTCGTCGTGAATTGCAGGTACGTGTATCAGACTGGGCCGCGGCGGGGTTGAGCGAAGCTAGAGGAGCTCCGTGCATGAGGGACGCGCACTCGCTGGGTTCCGAGCTTGCGTTTCACGTGGAACGCTAATGGGTCTCGGTCGCGTATGGACGTTGCACCAGGTGATTGGAATGCCTCATCGATTGGGCCGGCGCGTGAATCCAGATTCTTCGGCAGGTTCGTCAGCCGCTGCTCCCGTGACTCCGTGAACGTTGCAGCAGCTGATTTCAGTAGACATACTCGGTAGGGCAACACCCGCGGAGGAACTTTCCATTTGACGCAATCCGTTAGAACCAAATGTGTTTCAACTGAATCGACTCCGATCGCGTTGACGTTTTAAGCGACCCTTTCGGTCACTTTTCACGTGAAACGAGCAAGGTTGGTTGGTTCGCTGCTTCGGTGTGCGCCTTGAAGACTGTTAGCCCTCAGTAATCATTCTGGTCGCGTCGCAAGATCGACGGCGGTGATGGATTGGCGTTCGCACCTGCTGGATTGCGTTTCACGTGAAACGCAAGGTGCATGAGGTTGGCTAGTCGTCCACTCTCCCTGGTGCATACGCCCGGGACGGGACCCCGCAGACTCCTTGTCCTTTCTGCATACACGTGTCACACGTTGGTATCATGCTCGATTTGGCAACGGGTCGTATCCGGGAACCTGTTGGATGCTGGCGATTCGCGCCGGCGTTACGGCCGTTGGGGACTTGCAATCCATGATCATTACCGGTGCACACGAGTCGTTCTAGCTGATCCGTTTCACGTGAAACAAAGCATACGCCTCGTGCTGGTCGTCCGCAGACGAGTGGTTGACCGTCACTACTGATTGTCCGGGATCGAGTTCTGCAGCAATGTGGATAGCTGCGCGGTGGACGGGTCTCGATCAGTCTTATGACCCAATTTCAATGCCGCTTTCACGCGGAGGCGACGGTGGTCAGAAATGCGTCGTGTCGTAGAACTCAAGCTATTTCCTGATGAGGATCTGGTGTGCAACGCCTTTTCGCACGCATGGCCATGCCTTGTGCTGAAATGACCTCTGATGCCCTTGTTCCATTATGGGTGTCCTCGAGATGTGGTGCTGCTTGCTCAGCGCAATCACCGCTTCGATTCAAGTTGTATCCGTGCAGCTCTACCCAGCCCAATGCAGACCGTTGGTCTGCGGGATATTCGGCAGGACGAACGCTTTTGGCACTTCAGCGAAGCAGCTGGCAGAGATGGGCTGTTTGAGACCGAGTGTGGCCTTGCAGTGGCGGAGTGTGGGTGAAGCGGATACTACTTCGTGGGGAACAACCGTTGTGTGAACATGTTCAGTGAACGGGAAAGGTGTTTGCGGTGGACCACAGGAAGTGCATTTGGGTCACCGAGTGCACTGCACGGCAGAGGGTTCGTCAGTCGTGACGGCGAACTAGTTACCCAGTGCCGGTCGGGACCTGGGTGTCTGACAGGTTCTGAGGGCCAGGTTCTCGGTGCCGAGCCGCGACTCACTGCGGTTTCGGGAGAGTGATGGCGGGACAGCGACGAACCGTCAGCCGTAGGCTTTGATCTCCGCGAGGCTGAGCGTTCCTGTCTCCGGATCCGAGTCCTCTTTGACGTAGAGGCGCTGGAGGGCTGCTGCGATACCGTCGGCGATCGCGTCCCTGACGGCGGGATCCTCGAGATTGCGACGATCACCCTCGTTGGTGAGATACCCGGTGACCACGTGGACCTTCGGCGTCCGCAGACGCTTGAGCGACGACCAGGTCCGCGCATGCGACCGGCAGTCCTGCATCCCCGTCCGGGCGGTGATTTCGCTCTGAATGAGAGCGGCAAGACGACCGCCGACCGGCGAATTGATGTCCGGATGCTCCTCGTGTCCGAAGTAGAAGGTTGCCAGGCCGTTCGCGCCCGGCGAGCGACTGACATCGGCGGTCACCGTGACCACGGCGGAGGCCCCGAGCTGATCGGCGGCGTTGACCTCGGCGGCATCCCCGTCGAGCAGCACGGCACCTGCGCCGACGGCTTCGAGGCGCCCGGCCAAACGTCGTGCTACATCTGTAGTGACCTCGCGCTCGAGACGGCTCTGCTCCTCGTTCATCGGCAGGGTGACGAAGTCAGCGATCGTCGTCGCCGCCTCGATGACGAAGGTCCGCCCGGCCAACGAGGTTCCCGACGCGGCGACCCGGGCATGCTCCTCGAGAGCGAAGAGGTTGCCCGTGTTCTGCTTACGATCGACCGCAGAGAGGCCGCGCAGCGTCTGCGGGCCGGCGATCCCGTCGACCTTCGTCCCGAGCCCCATCTGGAGCTCCTTGACGGCCGCCTCGGTGGTCGCACCGTACTCGGCATCGATACGACCGGCATAGAACCCCAGTCCCGACAGGGTGCGCTGCAGGGAGAGCACATCATCGCCAGTGAGCACCTTGACCGGGTCGAAACGCAGCACACGGTCCCCGAGCTGATACCGAGCCCGCTCGAGCTCGGCGAAGGTCTCCGTGCCCAGCACACCGTCGCAGAGGATCCCCCGCGTCTGCTGGAACTGCCTGACGGCGAGTTCGAAAGGACGATCGAAGTCCTGGGTGTGGGAATCTCCGACACTGAGACCGAGCCGCGCCATCTGCGATTTGATCGCCGGCAGGACCTCGGAGGTGTCCCCGCTCCTGAACTGGGGGCGTCGGTGGAGTGTCAATGTCGTGCCAATCTGCTGTGCTGGGGTGTAGATCTGAGGGGATATACGCCGAAGGCGCCTGTTGATACTACAACAGGCGCCTTGGAACTTGATCAGATGAAGTCCGAGAGCTCATCCTCCAGCGCCGGCTTGGGACGGGCGCCGATGATCGTCTTGGCGACCTCGCCGTCCTTGAAGACGTAGAGGGCCGGAATCGAGGTGATCCCGTACTTGCTGGCCGTCTCGAGGTTGTCATCCGTGTTCACCTTGACGACGGTGAGCTTGTCGGCATTCTCGTCCGCGATCTGATCGACGATCGGGCTGACCATGCGGCACGGGCCGCACCATGGTGCCCAGAAGTCGACGAGGACGGGCTTGTCGGACTTGAGGACGGTGTCCTCGAACGTGGCATCAGTGACTTCGGTCGTCATGAGCTCCCTTTCTGCTGGCGGGTGTCACCAGTGGCAACAGCGCAGCCCCTGGTTTCATTCCTCGGTCGGACTCAGGCGTTCATCACTTCGACGGCGGCCTCATGGTCGCCCTCGGCCTCGAGCACAGCAGAGGCATCGAGGTCGGCGAGGTAGTTCTCCGCATCGAGAGCGGCAGCACAGCCTGAGCCGGCCGCGGTGATCGCCTGACGGTACACGGAGTCGATGACGTCACCCGCGGCGAAGACACCTTCGACGGCGGTCTTCGACGAGCGTCCTTCGACCTCGAGGTAGCCGTCGGCGCGCAGCGGCAGCTGCTCGGCGAAGAGGCTCGTGCGCGGATCGGATCCGATGGCGACGAAGAGACCCGTGACGGGCAGTTCGGACGTCTCACCTGTGACGGTGTTGCGCACGGTCAGCCCGGTCAGGGCGTCCTCGCCGTGGATCTCCGCCACCTCGGTGTCGAGGAGGAACTCAAGCTTCTCATCGGCCTTCGCACGATCCTGCATGGCCTGCGAGGCCCGCAGGTCCTGCCTGCGGTGGATGAGGGTGACCTTCGAGGCGAAGCGGGTGAGGAACGTCGCTTCCTCGAGAGCGGAGTCACCGCCGCCGACGACGGCGATGTGCTGGTCGCGGAAGAAGAAGCCGTCGCAGGTCGCGCACCAGCTCACGCCGTGTCCGGAGAGCGTCTTCTCGTTCGGCAGCCCGAGTTCGCGGTAGGCCGAGCCGGTCGCGAGGATGACGGCCTTCGCCGTGTACCGGGAGCCGAGAGCCGTCTCGATCTCATGGGCACCGGGGTTGAGCTTGAGGGTCTCGACATCGTCGTAGATCACCTCGGCGCCGAACCGCTCCGCCTGCTCGCGCATGTTCTCCATGAGCTCGGGGCCCTGGATCCCCGCGGGGAAACCGGGATAGTTCTCGACGTCGGTGGTGTTCATGAGCTCACCGCCGGCCGTCACGGATCCCGCGATGACCACAGGCGACAGATTGGCTCGGGCGGCGTAGACGGCGGCCGTGTATCCGGCCGGTCCCGACCCGATGATCACCAGTTGAGTGTCAGTCATGTGTGCGTTCCCTGTCCCTGTCGTGTTCGTCCGCGCCGAACCGGCGCTGAATCCTTAGCCTAGTGGTAACCGTCTGGCCCGGGCGACTATTCCGCTGTGGGTGCTCCGGCCGGCTCAGCCGAATTCGACGGTGCTGATGACCGCGCGGTATCCGCTGTCGTCCTTGGGCAGCTGGGTGATCCAGAGGATGAGCGAATCGGTCTCCACACCCTCGTCGAGCTTGACGGTCACCCCGTCGTCGCCCTTGCCGAACTTGCCTTCGCCGACCTTCTTCGCCTTCTCCGGGTCCGTGCCGTCGAGGATCTCGAACTTCCCGCCCGAGGTCGACGAGGTGACCGTGACCTCTGCGATGGGTCCCGACTTCTCGAA
This sequence comes from Brevibacterium ammoniilyticum, assembly GCF_038429965.1. NCBI lineage: Bacteria > Bacillati > Actinomycetota > Actinomycetes > Micrococcales > Brevibacteriaceae > Brevibacterium > Brevibacterium ammoniilyticum. The sequence goes on along the minus strand of NZ_BAABNP010000006.1, from coordinate 236,084 downwards.
GTCGAAGCGCAGACCGACTCCGTCCTTGAGGTTGCCGAACTTCGCCGAGTTGTACCGGTCGGTCCGCCACGAGCCCTTCGCACCGGAGATGACGTCCTTGGCGCGGTCGTCGTTCTCCTTGTCATCGCCCTGTGGATCGAGGGCGGAGACCTTGTCGACCTTCGGCGGCTCCGCCTTGGGCTTCTCCTGAGCCGAGCCGTCGTCGGCAGGCTCGCTCGCCGCCGAGGACTCGGGCGTCGCCGTCGGTTCGTCCTCACCGGAGTTGAGATTGACGACGATGATGCCGATGATCACCGCTGCGATGACGAGGAGTCCGAGGACGAGCAGGGCGAACGGCTTGCGGGTCCGCGCCTTGCTCTGCTTGGGGCCCTCACCTGGCGATGAGGCACGGGTGCTCGCCGAGGCGGTCCCTCCGCTGCCTCCGCTGCCGCCTGCGACGGCTGCCGCACCGACAGCAGCCGTCCCGGCCCCTGCCGCAGAGGCTGCGTTGCTGTGCGAACTCCCGTTGCCCGATCCTGAGCTGCCCGATCCTGAGCTGCCGGATCCTGATCCCGACGGGCCAGAACCCTCACCGGTCTGCGGTGCAGTCCGACCCGCGGCGGCACCGAGGCCGGCGCCTCCGGCCGCGGCACCGGAGACGCCCGCAGCCGTGCCCGCACCGTCATGCCGGGCAGCGGGGGTCTCGACGGTCTCCGGGGAGAGCCGGCGCACCTGCTTCGGGGGCGAGACGGCGTTGGCCTCCTCGCGCCTGGTCGCCGAGGAGGCTTCGAGGGCGGCGAGCTGCCGCCTGGCTTCTTCTTCCTTGGCCCGCGAGATCCGGCGTTCGCGTTCGTACTCGCGCAGCTGATGCTCACGCTGCTGTTCGGAGGTCTCGAACATGCCGCCGAGGAACCACGAACCGTCGTCCTCATCGTCGTCGATGATCACCCGGGTGTCGTTCTCGTCCTCGTCCTCATCGACGGCGACGATGTCCATCGCCTGCGTATCAGGGTCGGGTTCGTCCCGATTCATGATCGGCGTCGTGAGGTTCTCGTCGTACTCGTGGGCGGAGTACCCCGAGTACTCCGAGTACGTCTGCTCGGGCTCCCACTCGTCCCAGTCCTTCGCGGCATTGTCGATCTGCTCCGCGCCGATCGGGAAGCTCGAGGCCTGGCGCATCTGCATGCGCTCGGCATACCTTCCGGTCGTGCGGCCGACGACGCCGGCGGCGAGTCCCCGGGTGCCCGGACGGGTGATGCCGATGCGCACGAGGGCCGCCTTGACCTGGTCGTCGCTGGCCGTCGAGGTTCGGCCGATCGGGGCCGAACCCGGTGCGGGCAGACTCGTCGCCTCGTCGAAGCTCGCCGGGGATTCGTCGAAGAGCTTGTCGTTCTCAGCGGCCGGGGTGCGGTTGACGTAGCGCAGGAGACCCGCGTCCCATTCGTCGATGAAGCCGAGCACCTCGGCGACGGATCCCGGACCGGGGTCTGACCCGGTGAGCACTCCGCTGACGAAGTCGTCGAGCTCGGAGGGGATGTCGGGGTTGAGCGCCTTCGCCCGGGCGATCCGCGAGTTCTCACGCGGCGCCGCGGGAATGCCGTCCTTGCCCTCCTCGGCCGGCCAGTAGCCGGTCAGCGCGGCATAGAAGAGCCGGATGAGGTCGAGGGCGTCCTGCCGGGACGCCGCCGTCGGAGTGTAGTCGGCGGGGTCGATGACACCATTGCCCAGAGCCAGGGCGGCGTCGATGCCGATGCCGGAGACGAGGATGCCGCCGTTCGAGGCGATGCCGACGACGCTGGGCCGCAGGAACATGTGGAACAGGCCCCGCCGCGCCGAGGTGACGAGCACTTGGCCGATCTCCCCGATGAGCGCGCGGGCGGCCTCGATGGGCAGCGGCGACTTCGGGAGGATGAGTCCCAGGGGTGTGACGGCGATGCGCGTGGACACGATGTAGTCGAGCCCGTTGGAGTTGCCGACGTCGAGGGTCGGGGCGATCCGCGGGTCACCGAGGATCGAGACGCGGCGGGCGGCTTCGAGGACGTCGGAGGCGCCGGAGGCATCGGCGACATGGATGAGGACCGGTTCGTCGAGGATCGCGTCGAGGGCGGTGCACACGGCACCGACCTCGGGCTTGTCCTCCAACCAGGGGCGGTCGACCGTTGATACGACATAGCGACCGGCAACGACCATGCCGGGTTCGATATCGATCAGGGGGATCACCTCCGCAGGAGTGGGGATCGAAAGGGGACGGACTATCTCTTAAGTTTTCCAGCTGCGAGGCCAATAATCGAATGCAACTCTCTGACCCGGAGCAGAAAGCACACCCCGATGTAGACGATGAGCATCACCGTGCCGACTCCGGCGGTGGTGACGAACGCCTGCCATTGGCCCGAGAGCGCGAAGTCCGGGAAGAAGAGGAGCATGCCGTAGCCGGCGAGTCCCGCTGCGAGCGCGGCGAGGAGGAACTTCACATGCGCCTGCGCGATCGCGCGCAGATCGATGTCGCCGAGGCGCTTGGACAGGAGGGCGAACGAGAGGATCATCGCGAACAGGTAGCCCAGGCTCATGACGAGGCCGATGATGGCCACGGTCACGGACTTCGGGAAGATCGACGCCGAGAGCACCGCGAGGGACTGGAAGACGATCTGGGGCAGCTGGATGAAGAACGGCGTCCGCGCATCCTCGTACGCGTAGAACACGCGTTGGGCGAGGTAGTTCGCGCTGAATGGGATGAGTCCGAAGACCATCGTGATGATGACCAGTCCCACGGCCATCGCCTGCTCGCGACCGCCGCCGGCGATGACCATGGCCACCGGGGAGGCGAGGACGACGAGGGCGGCCACGGCGAAGGCGTTGATGAGTCCGACGATGCGCACGCCCATCGAGAAGTCGGACTTCACCGCCTCGGTGTCGTGCTCGGCGGCGTTCTTCGACAGCGAGGTGAACAGAGCCGTTGCGAGCGAGACCGCGATGAGCGAGTGCGGGAGCATGAAGACGAGGTAGGCGTACGTATACGCTGCGTTCGACGCATTTCCCTCGCCCGGCACCGAGGCGCCGGCCGCGACACGGGAGATGATGAGGAACCCGAGCTGGCCGATGAGCATCGCCGCGAACGTCCAGAACGCGACCTTGCCTGCGGTGCCCAGCCCGACGCCGCGGAACCCGAACGTCGGCCGGTACTTGAACCCGATGCGCTTGAGCGGCCAGATGAGGATGAGCGCCTGTGCGGCGACGCCGAGGGTGGCCGACCCGCCCATGAGCGCGATCTTCTCCGGCGTCCACGTGTCGAGCGTGTGCGGGTTGGCGGCATTCGTCCCGAAGACGACGATGAAGACGGCCAGACCCGCGATCGCGACGATGTTGTTGAGCACCGGCGCCCACATGTACGGCCCGAAGGACGACTTGGCGTTGAGGACCTGGCCGAGGAGCGTGTAGAGGCCGTAGAAGAACAGCTGCGGCAGACACCAGTACGCGAATGCCGTGGCCAGCGCCATCTGCTCGGGGCTCCACCCCGAGGAGTAGAGCCACACGAGGATGGGCGCGGCGATCGTCGCGACGACGCTGACGACGGCGAGCAGGAGGAAGGAGAGGGTGAGCAGGCGGTTCGTGTAGTCCTGGCCGCCGTCCTCGCGCTTCGTCGCCCGGACCAGCTGCGGGACGAGCACGGCGTTGACGACACCCCCGGCGAGGAGCATGTAGAGCGTGTTCGGCACCTTGTTCGCGACATCGAACGCGTCGGCCTGGACGGCGGTGACGCCGATCGCCAGAGCGAGCAGTGAGGCCTTGACGAGGCCGAGGATCCGCGAGGTCAGGGTGCCCGCGGTCATGATCGCCGAGGATCGCGCAAGTGAGGAGAATGACGCCAAGTCCTAGTCCTTCTTTCCGGGTTCGTCGTTCTTCGCCCGGGCGACGGCGGCGGCCAGCTGCTGCTCGGGGATCTTCCTGCGTCCGCGCGACACGGACTTGACCAAGCCGATCACGAATACGGCCGCGAGCGCCAGTCCGACGACGGCGGTGCCGATGTTCTCCCAGTCCGCTCGGACCCTCACCAGCAGCGACGCATCCTTGGGCAGGGTGACCCCGTCGGCGGTGACCATCTCGATGGTCGTCGGCACGTCCGCGTTCGCGAGCCCCTCGACGGGCACGTCGACGCGCATCGTCTCCGCGGGTGGGACGACGACGGTCTCCGTGGTCTGGGCCCGCAGCTGGGGGGTCTGCGGCTTCATCCGCAGCTTGAGCGTCGCCTCGGCGGTGGTGTCGTTGACGATCGTCACCGGGATCGTCGTCTTCTCCCCGGTGACCAGCAGCACGGAGGACCCCTTCTCGAGGTAGAGGCTGTCCATCTGGGCGCGGCTCGTCGACTCCGCCTTGTCCAGGCACGTCGCGGAATCGCCGCCCAGCGTCCAGGCGACCGAGGTGCACGTGAGCAGCGAGCGGTCGAGGCGCGCGTTCGCGGCCTCCGGATCGGAGAAGGCGCTGTTGAACCGGGCCTCCTTCGTGCGGATCTCCGAGAGGCCTTGGAGCGTGCTCGTGGGGATCCGCTGCTGATCCGTGGACTTCTGCAGCAGCCCCCGCGGCTCCGGATCGCTGCCGAGCAGCGTGTCGAGGCCTGACGATTCGATCCACGGCGCACCGGCGAGCGTCGAGGTCGTCGCCTGCCACCCCGCCGAGGCGGTCGTGCGGGGCAGGGGCAGGAGGAGGTGGCGGGACCGGTTGGGGGCCTCGGACTGGATCGCCGCGGAGGTGGCGACGAGTTCGCTCATCGCCGCCGCGGGAGACTTCGATCCGATGACATCGGCGCTCAAGTCGGTCAGCGCGGAATCGCTGATGAGCGTCTCGATCGTCGTCTCCCCGTCCGAGGTCGTCCGCGTCATGGAACGGCCGTCCTCCCTGATCCCCGAGGTCGGCGGCTGCTGGACGTCATCGAGGATCGCCGTCGAGTTCCCGGCCTTCTGCAGGGCACGCAGGTCGGCCCGGTCGGCGGTGCCGGCGATCGGCCACGCGATGTCGGTGCGGGCGTCCGGCAGGACCTCGGCGACGAGGGCCTTCTCCTTCTGCGCGAACGCCCCGAGGGCGTCGAGGTCCTCGCCGGTGAGCGAATTCTGGTCAGGGTCGCCGAAGGGCAGGGCGATCACGGTGCGGGTCTTCGCGGTCTCGAGGAAGTCGCGGTACCACGTGTCGAGGCGCTTGCGCCGGTCCTCGCGCGCCTTCTGCTCCTCGGGACTCTCGGCATCGTCGCCGGCACCCGCGTCCTCGGCGCCTGCGGTCTGTCCCGGGGTGCTCGGCGGGGACGGCGCCCCCGTCTCCGGTGGGGCGCCCTCACCGCTCGGAGGTTCGGCGACGGCGGCTTCGAAAGAGGCGATGACCCGGGGATCGAGGGCGATCGCGACCTTGGGGTCGGTGAGCACGCGGGCGGCGTTCGTCAGCGACCCGTTCTCGGCGATGGCCGCATCGAGCGCTTCGGGACCGATGAGCCCGTCGGCGGTGTAGCCGGGCAGGGTGACGGGGGCGAGGAAGCTCACCGCGGTCCGGTCGAACTTCGGGTTCGGATACCACGTCGTGAAGCCGACGCCGGTGGCCAATGCCCCCGAGGTGTCGCTGATCTGGACGCTCAGACCACGGGGTCCCCACGAGGAGTTCGGGGAGGACTTCGAGAGCCCGAGCCGATCGGCGGGGACCGTGATCGTGAATTCGCCGGAGGATCCGGGCTTGAGCTCCTTCTCGAACGTCGCATCCACCGCGGTGACCGGGTCGTCGTCGTTCGACTTCTCCGCCGCCTGCTTCCTCGCCGCGGGACCGTTGTCGTCGAGATCGGCGATGACCCGGTGCCGTGACTGGTCGGACTTCCACGCGTTGATCCGGTACTCGGCGTCGAGGTTGCGCAGGGACATGCCCAGGCGCAGCTTCGGGTCGACGATCGCCTTGTCCGTGGAGTTCGTCACGAGCCCCCGCACCGTGAGCGTCCCCTTGTCATCGAGCCACGGAGTGATCTCGTCGAGGGTGATCGAGACCCCCGTGCCCGACTTCGCACCGTCGGAGTCCCCACCCTCGGCGGCCCCGCCGGGGTTCTTCTGCGACCCCGCCGCCGATGCCTCCGATGCCTCCGATGCCGCCGAGGCGGCCAGGGGGACGGCGAAGATCGACCCTGCCAGCAGCAGGGTCGTACTCAGAAGCGCGAAGAGCACACGCGCGCGGATCGTGAAGTCTGTCATCGTGTCGAACACGGGCACACGGCCCTCACATCTCCCACTCGCGGACCATCGGGCGGGCGGCGGCGACGATCCGGCGTTCGTTGGCGAACGACAGCCTCGTGCGCAGCTCGTCGAAGGGCACCCATGCCGCGTCGACGGCCTCCTGGTCGGGGTCGTTGTCGACGGTGAGCGTGCCCGAGCGTGCCCGGAGCAGGAAATGGTGGACGAGCTTGTGGATGCGGATGCCGGTGACGGTGAACCAGTAGTCGACGGTGCCCAGCGGGCAGATGACCTGACCGGAGATCCCGGTCTCCTCCTCGACCTCACGGCGGGCCGCCTCGGCGGCGGTCTCCTCACCTTCGAGATGACCCTTGGGCAGGCACCATTCGAGACGGCCTGCGCGGTTGAGGCGGGCGATGACGGCCACACTGAGGTCCTGGGAGGAGAAGTCGACGACGATGCCCCCGGCGGATGTCTCCTCGACCGTGGTGCGTCGGGATGCCCGCGGTCCCGGTTTGGGCATCGGTGTGGTCATTCTCCTACCTTAATGGGCGATTCTTGGAAGTCCCGCTTGACGCGCTCCCGGTAGGCTGGAGGTTGCTCATCGCGCCGTGCCCCTGCGGGCCGGCCGGCACACGTGGAGAAGGAGTTCGGTGGACCCGCAGAGCGCGCATGTTCGGCTGTACGACAAGCTCGAGGAGCTCGATGACATCCTCGGCCCGCTCGGCAGCCGCTTCGCCGAGGCGGGGTTCGAGCTCGCCCTCGTCGGCGGCTCGGTGCGCGACGCCCTCATGGGCAGGCCGATGCCCGACCTCGACTTCACCACCGACGCCCGACCTGATGACATCCTCGCCCTCATCGTCGGCTGGGCGGACGCCCACTGGGACATCGGGCGCGAGTTCGGCACGATCGGGGCGATGAAGTCCGGTGTGCAGATCGAGATCACGACCTACCGCGCCGAGGCGTACGAGCCGGATTCGCGCAAACCCGTCGTCCGCTTCGGCACCGACCTCGATGCCGATCTCGTCCGTCGCGACTTCACGATCGGGGCGATGGCCGTGCGCCTGCCCGAGCGGACCTTCGTCGACCCCCACCAGGGCTTCGAGGACCTCATGGCCGGGCGGATCCGCACCCCCGGCACGCCCGCGGACTCCTTCTCCGACGACCCGCTGCGGATGATGCGCGCCGCCCGCTTCACCGCGCAGCTGGGCCTCACCGCCGATGCGGCCGTCGAAGAGGCGATGACGGAGATGGCCGAGCGCATCGCGATCGTCTCCGCCGAACGCGTCCAGGTCGAACTCGTCAAGCTCATCACCGGCCTCGACCCCGCCGCCGGCATCGACCTGCTCGTGCGCACGGGCATCGCCGATCATGTGCTGCCCGAGGTCTCCGGCCTGCGGCTCGAGACCGACGAACACCACCGGCACAAGGACGTCTACCAGCACAGCCTCACCGTGCTGCGTCAGGCCGTCGACCTCGAGGCCGCCTACGCCGCCCGCCAGCGGGAGGCCGGACTCGACCCCGCCGATCCGCAGGCGCTGCCCGAACCCGACTTCGTCGTCCGCTTCGCCGCCCTCATGCACGACGTCGGGAAGCCCGCGACGCGGAACTTCGCCCCGGGCGGGGCCGTGACCTTCTACCACCACGACGTCGTGGGCGCGAAGCTCACCGCGAAGCGGATGAAGGCGCTGCGCTTCGACAAGGACACGACGAAGGCCGTGTGCCGCCTCGTCGAACTCCACCTGCGGTTCTACGGGTACGGCGACGCCGGGTGGACGGATTCGGCGGTGCGCCGCTACGTCACGGATGCCGGCCCCCTGCTCACCCGACTCCACATCCTCACCCGCGCCGACGTCACGACCCGGAACCGGAAGAAGTCCGACCGGCTCGCCTTCGCCTACGACGACCTCGAATCGCGGATCACGGCGCTCGCCGAACAGGAGGAGCTCGCCGCGATCCGCCCCGACCTCGACGGGCGCCGGATCATGGAGATCCTCGACATCGAGCCCTCCCCGCTCGTCGGCAGAGCGTACAAGCACCTCCTCGAGATGCGCCTCGAACACGGACCGCTCGGGCCCGAGCGCGCCGAGGAGATGCTGCGGGCCTGGTGGGCGGACAACGCTCCGGCCTCTGGGTCGGACTCCTCGGACGACTGAGCGGACCCCTGCCCGCACGGGCATCAGCGCACTGCTGGTAACTTCGGACTCGAGAGAATGTGCTCGTCGTCACAGACGAGTCCTGTAGAACCCGAGGAGACCGCAATGACTGTGACCGACGAGTTCCGGGCCGCGAGAGACCGCCTCATCGAACTCCGCAGCGACTACGACGCTGCCCGTGAGAGCTTCGCATGGCCGGACTTCAGCCACTTCAACTTCGGCATCGACTGGTTCGACCGGATCGCCGAGGACAACGACGACCCGGCGCTGTGGATCGTCGAACAGGACGGCTCCGAGGGCAAGTGGAGCTTCGCGGAGCTCGCGGCACGGTCGAACCAGGTCGCGAACTTCCTCCGCCGCTCCGGCGTCCAACGCGGCGACCATGTCATGGTCATGCTCGGCAACCAGGTCGAACTGTGGGAGACGATGCTCGCCGGCATCAAGCTCGGCGCCGTGCTCCTGCCGACGACGACGCAGCTGGGACCGATCGACCTGGCCGATCGGGTCGAGCGCGGGCAGGCCCAGTTCGTCGTCGCCGGGCCCGACGACGCCGCGAAGTTCGACGATGTCGACGCCGAGGTGGTCCGCATCGTCGTCGGCGGCGAACCGACGAGACAGCAGGACTTCCCCTACGCCGAGGCGGACGAGGAGCGCACCGAGTTCGAACCCCAGGGCCGCTCCCGCGCCGACGACCTGCTGCTGCTGTACTTCACCTCGGGCACGACCTCGAAGGCGAAGATGGTGGCCCACACGCACGTGTCCTACCCCGTCGGGCACCTCTCGACGATGTACTGGATGGGACTGACCCCCGGCGACGTCCACCTCAACGTCGCCTCCCCGGGCTGGGCCAAGCACGCATGGTCGAACATCTTCACCCCGTGGATCGCCGAATCGTGCGTGTTCCTCTACAACTATGCGAAGTTCGACGCGGGCGCCCTCATGGACACGATGGACCGGGTCGGAGTGACGAGCTTCTGTGCGCCGCCGACCGTGTGGCGGATGCTCATCCAGGCCGACCTCAAGCAGCTGAAGAACCCGCCGTCGAAGGCGCTCGGCGCCGGGGAGCCGCTCAACCCCGAGGTCATCGACCGGGTGAAGAGCGACTGGGGTGTGCTCATCCGCGACGGCTACGGCCAGACCGAGACGACCCTGCAGATCGGCAATTCCCCCGACCAGCCGCTCAAATACGGCTCGATGGGCAAGGTGCTGCCCGGCTACGAGGTCATCCTCCTCGATCCCGCGACCGGCGAGGAGGGCAATGAGGGAGAGATCTGCCTGCGCCTCGACCCGCCGCCGCTGGGCCTGACCGCCGGGTACTGGAACAACCCGGAGAAGACCGCCGAGGCGTTCGAGGGAGGGGTCTACCACACCGGCGACGTCGCCGAACGCGACGCGGACGGCTACATCACCTACGTCGGGCGCGCCGACGACGTGTTCAAGGCCAGCGACTACCGGCTCTCCCCGTTCGAGCTCGAGAGTGTGCTCATCGAGCATGAGGCCGTCGCCGAGGCGGCCGTCGTCCCCTCCCCGGACCCCGTGCGTCTCGCCGTCCCCAAGGCCTATGTCGTCCTCGGGGCCGGGTTCGAGGCGAATGCGGAGACCGCGCGAGACATCCTCGCCTACTGCAGGGAGAACCTCGCCCCGTACAAGCGCATCCGTCGCCTCGAGTTCGCCGAGCTGCCGAAGACGATCTCGGGCAAGATCCGCCGCGTCGAACTGCGCGCACGCGAGGACCAGCTCCATCCCTTCGACGGCGAACCGGCCGTCGACGGCACCGAGTACGCCGACACGGACTTCGACCTCAAGGGGTGAGAGCAGGGGTCCTCCGGGCCCGGTCACAGTGCCCAGAAAAGGGCGGGATGTGAGCAAACACGCACTCTGAGTGTTTGCTTTGCGTGAAGAGATGTAAAATTGCAGGTGAACGGCTTGCTGTGAGCGCACCGTTCTACCGCTGGGTAACGCAGTGCGGTCTCTGATCGCCGCGAAACCGCATTTTTCACGGTGTTCCAATGAACGCGTGCGACACTGAAATCCATTTGTGACCCTTTTCAAACCTCGTCGTCAGTGCAGTGCGAGACGTGGAGAAGACCTGGAGGACCTTGGGTGGCTAAGGCAGAGAAAGCAGCCGTGACCAAAGGCAGGAAGACGAAGAATCTGCTCAACTACCCGCGTGCGGGAGTGAGCGGATGGACGCGCTTCCTGCCGAGTCTGCGCATCCTCGTCGTGGGCGGACTGAGCGTCATCATCCTCGGCTGCATCGCGTTCGCGATCGGCTATGCGACGACCGAGGTTCCCGAACCGAACCTCGAGGCGACCGGTCAGACCTCGACGATCTACTACGCCGACGGCAAGACGCCGATCGGGCACTACAAGATCGAGGACCGCAAGTCCGTCGACATCGGAGAGATCTCCGAGCCGATGCAGAAGGCGGCGATCGCCGCCGAGGACACCTCGTTCTACGAGAACCGCGGCATCTCACTCAAGGGTCTCTCCCGCGCCGTGGTCGGCGTGGCCACCAACCAGTACGCCGGCGGCGGATCGACGATCACCCAGCAGTACGTGAAGAACTTCTACCTCACGAACGAGCACTCCCTCGACCGCAAGGTCAAGGAGATGTTCATCGCGCTCAAGATCGACCAGCAGCAGAGCAAGGACGAGATCCTCGCCAACTACCTCAACACGATCTACCTCGGACGCCGCTCCTACGGTGTCGAGGTCGCCAGCCAAAACTACTTCGGCAAGTCCGCGAAGGACCTCGACCTCGGCGAGTCCGCACTGCTCGCCGCGATGATCCAGCGTCCCGGCGCCGCCGATCCCGCCGAGGATCCGGGTGCCTATGAGGACCGCTTCAAGTACGTCATCAAGTCGATGGTCGACGAGGGCTTCATCACCCAGCAGCAGGCCGACCAGGTGCAGATGCCCGAGGTCAAGCCGCCGAGCAAGGAGGACTCCCTCAGCGGCCAGAAGGGCTACATGTGGGAGTACGTCCGCAAGGAGGCCATGGCCAAGCTCGGCATCGACGAGTCCCAGCTCGACCGCGGCGGCTACAACATCGTCACGACCTTCGACGAGAAGCGGATGAAGGACGCCGAGGCAGCCATCAAGGAGCTGCCGAAGAACCAGCCGAAGGGCCTGCAGGCAGGTCTCGTCTCGATCGACCCGAAGACCGGCGGCATCGAGGCCTTCTACGGCGGCAAGAACTACCTCGACCAGGCGTTCAACGCTTCGACGCAGGGTCACGCCCAGGCAGGTTCGACGTTCAAGCCCTTCGCGCTCGTCGCCGGCTTCGAGAACGGTGTGCGGTTGAGCGACCGGTACCCCGGCAGCCCGACGACGCTGAACAACGACGGCACCCCGTGGCAGGTGAGCAACTTCGGCGGCTCGAGCTACGGTCCCGTCACGCTGCTCAAGGCGACGCAGTCGTCGATCAACACCGCGTATGCCGCACTCAACGTCCAGGTCGGTCCCGACAAGACCGTCGACGTCGCCCAGCGGGCGGGTCTGAGCCCGAACTGCACGAAGGAGCAGATGGCCTCGGGCGACACCGGTGAGTGCACGATCGACCTCACCCCGAACGCGGCGAACGTGCTCGGCACGCCGAGCGTCAAGGTCGTCGACATGGCCACCGCGTACTCGACGTTCGCCTCGAACGGCATCCGCCGCGAGACCCACTCGATCGAGTCGATCTCGAAGGACGGCGAAGAGGTCTACAAGGCCGACACGAAGGGCAAGCGCGTCTTCGACAAGGCCGTCGCGGCCGAGACCACCTACGCTCTGCGCCAGGTCGTCAACGGCGGTTCGGGCAGCTACGCCCAGGCCCTCGGCCGTCCGGCCGCCGGCAAGACCGGTACGTCGACGTCGAACAAGTCGGCGTGGTTCTCCGGATACACCCCGCAGCTGGCCACCTCGGTCGTCCTCTATCGCGAGGTCGACGGCAAGTCGGTGCCGATCGGCGCCTACGGCGGCCGCAGCGAGGTCACGGGCGGGTCGTTCCCCATCCAGGTGTGGACGGCGTACATGAAGGACGCGCTCAAGGGCGAGAAGGTCGAGCAGTTCCCCGAACGGGGTCAGCTGCCCGAGGTGAAGAAGCCCGTCAACACGAACGCGCCTCCGGCCCCCAAGCCGAAGCCGAAGGACGACAACGACGACGACTCGCGGAAGAAGGCTCCCGTCGAGGAGCCGACGAAGAAGCCCGAGGACAACAAGGACAAGGACAAGGAGAAGGACGCCGACAAGACCGCCGACGGCACCGACTCCGCCGACGGCAAGGAGAACGAGGGCTCGAACGATTCCACGGGGTCGAAGAACGGCACCGGTGACTCCAAGGACGACTCCGGCAAGGATCCGAAACCGAAGCCGACGAAGCCTCCGAAGCAACCCGACCCCGGACCGTCACTGCCGGTAGGGCAGAACTAGTACCCTCTAGTCCATGCCTTCCTCTCACGCCACCCGGATCGCCGAGCCTCTGCTCGGCGGTCCGGACGGCATTCACCGCGGTGTCGCCTCGGTCGCGTACCGACGCGGCCAGGCGTTCGTCTTCGCCGGGATCCTCGGCGTCACGACCTTCCTCGCCCTCGCCCTCCAGGGTCCGTGCCTGAGCTCGGGCTATGAACGGCCGTCCGCCTCGGCGAGGATGTGCGCGGGACCCCTGTCGACGGCGTTCCTCGGACAATTCAACCCCGATGCCGTGGGCCGCTCCCGCGGGGGTGCGGCGGGGCTGTCGGTGCTCGACGGGATCGCCGTCGACCTGTTCCGGTTCATCACCGACGACGTGTCGGTGTTCATGGCCTTCGTCCTGCTGCTCAATGTCGCAGGCGTCGCAGCCCTCGGCGTCGCTCTGCTCCTGCTCGCGCGGCAGCGGGCGTGGCTCGTCGCCGTCTTCGCCTCCCCGGTCATCCTCTTCACGCTCGGATCGACGCTCGACCCCCTCGCGCTCGCCCTGACGCTCTGGGCGGTCGTCCTCTTCGTGGCCCCGCCCCCCGTGACTCCCCGTCCCTGGCTGTCGGGCATCCTGCTGGCCATCGCCGCGTTCGAGAATCCGCTCGCCCTCCTCGTCCTCGCCGCCCTCGTGCTCACGGGCCTCAACCCGCCCGGGCGCCTGGCGGGGCGGAACCCGCAGATGATGATCGCCACCGCGACGATCACCTCGGCGATCATCCTCGTCGCCGACGGCACCGGGATCAGCCGGATCACCCGCTGGTACTCCGACGCGGTCGACGGCGGGTCGTTCGCCTCGATCCTCCTCATGGCCCGCATCGGCGACGCCGGCACGTGGGCACCCGTGTGGATCGTCGTCAGCGCGCTCCTCGTCGCCGGAGTCCTCGTCGCCCTGGTCATGATACGGGACAAAGGCCTCGACCCGGCCGTCACCGCGTGCCTGCTCATCGGCGCCTGCCTCGTCCTGGCCCCCGGCCTCATGCCGTGGGATTCGCTGTGGATCCTGCCGTTCCTCGCCCTTGCCGTCTCCCGCTGGTGGGTGCTCATCGCGTGGGCGCTCGCCGAGGCGGTCTTCGCCGTGGCCATCCAACTCGGGGACATCACCGCTCTCGATGCCGACAAGGGCCTTGAGCCCTCGTTCATCGCGCTCTTCGCGCTGCTGCGGATCTTCGCGCTCATCATGGTGCTCGTCTTCGCCGGGGAGAACCTCCACCGTCGGCGCATCCGCGGGCAGCTGCGACCCGACGACGACACGGGCACCGGCCAGCCGGCGACCGCCTCGGCGGGGCAATGACCACGGACACCGTGGTCAAGGGCACCCGATTCCGACATGACAGTCCGGGGCGCTCTCCCGTAGAATAGTGAGGTCTGTTCCCATTTCGCGGACCTAGCGGGGGACGGAACGGGCACGCATTTACCCTCCTGCCATGGAACGACCATGGCCGTGAAGACCAGAGGAGGTGGGTGACACATGCGTCATTACGAGCTCATGCTCATTCTCGACAGCGAACTCGAAGAGCGGACGTTGGCTGACACCGTGAACAACCTGATCAAGGTTGTCCCGGCAGAGAACGGAACCGTCGACAACGTGGACATCTGGGGACGTCGGCGCTTCGCCTACGAGATCCAGAAGAAGTCCGAGGGCTACTACGTCGTGGTGGACTTCCACGCGGAGCCGGCCACGACCAAGGAACTCGATCGTCAGCTCGGACTCAACGAGTCGGTGCTGCGGACCAAGATCCTCCGCCCGGACGCCAAGTAAGCGTCACGCTACCCCGTTTCAGGAGCATTCAATGGCAGGCGAAACAGTCATCACGGTCGTCGGGAACCTGACAAGCGATCCCGAACTGCGCTTCACACCCAACGGTGCTGCGGTCGCGAACTTCACCGTGGCCTCGACGCCGCGTATCTTCGACCGTCAGTCGAACGAGTTCAAGGACGGGGAGACCCTCTTCCTGCGCTGCTCGGTCTGGCGGGAAATGGGAGAGAACGTCGCCGAATCGCTGCAGCGGGGTACTCGGGTCATCGTGCAGGGCCGACTGAAGTCGCGCTCGTTCGAGACCAAGGAAGGCGAGAAGCGCACGGTCATGGAGCTGGACGTCGACGAAGTCGGCCCCAGCCTGCGCCGTGCCACCGCCCAGGTCTCGAAGAACGAACGCGGCGGCGGAGGCTTCTCCGGTGGTGGCGGCAACTCCGGCGGCTACCAGGGTGGCGGCCAGCAGGGCGGCTACCAGCAGCAGTCGTCGGGATGGGGCAACAACCCGCAGCAGGGAAACCAGCAGCAGGGCGGTCAGCGCCAGGGCGGCTACAACCAGGGGAACAACGGCCAGGGCAACGACCCGTGGGCATCATCTTCTCCCCAGAACGACAACGGCGGCTGGGGCAACCCCGGCGCCGACGAACCGCCGTTCTGACCACGTTTTAGACATTTCTCATACAGGAGATACTCATGGCAAAGCCAGAGATCCGGAAGCCTATCAAGAAGAAGGCGAATCCGCTCAAGAAGGGCGAAGCGGCCAACATCAACTACAAGGACACCGCTACGCTCCGCAAGTTCATTTCTGACCGTGGCAAGATCCGTGCACGGCGCGTCACCGGCGTGACCGTGCAGGAACAGCGCGTCATCGCGAAGGCCGTGAAGAACGCCCGCGAGATGGCACTCCTGCCCTACTCGAGCTCTGCTCGCTGATCGGAGGAGAACAGACATGCCTAATCGCAAAGTGATTCTCAACCAGGAAGTCGACGGCCTCGGTGCCGCCGGCGACATCGTCGAGGTGCGCGCCGGCTACGCGCGCAACCTGCTCGTCCCCCGCGGCTGGGCCACCCCGTGGACCGTCGGCGCGGAGAAGCAGATCCTCGCGCTGCGCAAGGCCCGCCAGGCCAAGCAGATCGCCGACCACGACGAAGCCGTGGCCGTCAAGGATCAGCTCGAGTCGACGAAGGCTCGCATCGAGCTCAAGGCCGGCAAGAACGGTCGCCTCTTCGGCGCCGTCACGCCCGCCCTCGTCGCCGAAGCGCTGCACACCGCGACCGGACACGACTTCGATCGTCGTCAGGTGGCCCTCACCGGTCACGTGAAGACCCCCGGCAGCTACACCGCTGTCGTGCGCGTCAACGACTCGATCACCGCGAACGCGAAGTTCGACGTCATCGGCAAGGCCTGATACAGACCTCAGCCGGCTGCGGACGCCGGGTGCTCTTCTCGAGCACCCGGCGTTCGCGCATTCACGGGTCGGTGGGGTCGGCGGTCTCAGCACCCGGGCCGGCTGGGTCAGCGTTTGGGGCCGCGGCGGTCGGCGGCTGGCGCAGTTTCCTTCCGGCGAACAGGGTGAGAACGGTTCCGGGTGTGGCAGAGTGTTGTCGAAACCTCGGTTGTCGGAACTGCCGCCTGCATCGATTGGAGCCGTGACCCCATGAAGAAGCTCATGATCAGCGCCACCGGACGGCTCGTCGCGTCCATCATCGTCGGATTCATCATCGGCGGCATCGTCGGTGCGTTGACGACCACCGGCGACGGGTTCCTCGTCGGCATCGCTTCGGCGACGACGTTCTTCGTGCTCGTGGGCACTGCCGCCCTGTGGCCGATGTCCTCGGATGAGACGAAGGCGAACGCGAGCCGGGAGGACTTCAACCCGGTCCTCGACGAGGTCGTCATCACGATCGCCCAGCTCTGCGGGCTCGGCGGCATCGTCCTCCTCCAGGTCGTCGGCGGCTCGCAGGCGGGCAACTGGGAGGCGGCGATCGCGCTCGTCGGCGTCTTCATGTCGTGGGCGGGACTGCAGATCCTCTACAGCGCCCGCTACGCCTACATGTACTTCGGGGACGGGACACCCGGCGGCATCGACTTCAACTCCGATCGGGTGCCCGACTACAAGGACTTCCTCTACTTCGGCTACGCCGTGGGCATGACCTTCGGCGTCACCGACACGAGCGTGTCCGACACGCAGATCCGTGCGGTCGTCCTCCGCCACAGCCTTCTGTCGTACGTCTTCAACGCCGTTATCCTCGCCACGGCCATCAACCTCGTCGTCGGGGTCTTCTCGAACTGAGGGCTGTGGCGCGGGTTCGTGCGGCGGGTGGCCTGCGCCAAAGTGGAGGATCCGACTCGCTATCGGCGCTGGAATCGATTCGGATCCTCCACTCAAGCGCGTTCCATCGGTCATGTGCGCGACCCGATGGCCCCAATGCGACCTGACGGCCCCTGGGCACGCCCGCCGATGCTTCGACCGACCCTCGTCAACCCCCGCTGTCGCGCCGCGGTCTACTGCTTCGGGTACGTGATGCGGACGGGGGACGCGTCGTCGATGACGGCACCGGCGCTGAGCACCGCCTCGGCGGTCTGACCCTTCCCCAGCACATGGACGACGTCCTGGCCGTGGGCGAGGAGGTAGTCGGCGATGATGCGCCGATGGCAGCGCCACCACACCGCCTCCGAGCACATCACCGCGCATCGCTGTGCGTCGCCCCAGGTCAGCAGCACGTCGATATCGAGGGCGAACTCCTCGGTCAGAGCGTGGTCGGCGTAGTTGTGGAAGCTGCGGTTCTCCCACCATGCGTTGACGTCGAATGGGACGTCTCGACTGACCGTCCGCCGACCCGTCAGCCCCTCGAGGCGGCGAAGCTCTATTCCCCGCTCCGCCAGTGCGGGTGCGAGGACATCGGCGTTGAACTGGGGATGCGCTCTCGATCCGGGCAGCTTGCGGACGTCGGCGACCACCTCGGCACCGGAATCGGTGAGGAGGTCGAGGAACTCCTCGAGACTGCGGTTCGAATGGCCGATCGTGAGGAACGCAGGGTAACTCGGGGCAACGTCGATGGCGGGGACCGCGGTCGGGTCGGTCGCGGGGTCGGACGTTGTCATTCGCCGTCGATGAGGTGGAGCGCGCTGCCCTTGTGCGCGGCGATGTGGTCGGTCGTATCGCTCCTGATCTCGTACTGGGGATCGTCGGGGCTCGCTCGGTGCGTGTGGCCCTTGTAGTCGAAGTCCGCGGTGTGGACTCGGATGATGTGGCCGGAGACCTCACCGGCCTCGGAGTTCCACCCGACATGATCGCCGACGGAGAATTCCTGTGCCATGACGACCTCCTTGGTCTCGCCCTGTCCTCATTGGACCACACTCGGGCTGTCGGGGACAGCTCATGGAAACCGTCCACGGTGGCAGTGCGGCTTGTCTCAGACTGCACGGGTTCGGCGCTCCCGCCTGCGGGATGACGGCACCGGCAAGCGAGGTTCCCAGCCTCGCCCCAGCCGGTCGGCATCCAACGCTGGCCGCGGTTCGCTAGAGTCAGTGCCCAGGGGGTAAGAATGACGAATTCGACGCAAGCATCCGTGCCGCGCTTCGGCGGGCCGAGCGAACTCACGCCCGAGGACCGGGAGCGCGCGCGGGGGCTGAAGAGGATGCGCACGCTCGCGCTCTCCCTACTCATCCTCGCCACCCTGATCTTCCTCGCCACGAACCTCTTCACCGACCTCAGCGGCGTGTGGGGCTTCGTCGCCCGCGGCTCCGAGGCCGCGATGATCGGTGCGATCGCCGACTGGTTCGCCGTCACCGCCCTCTTCCGCCACCCGCTCGGTCTGCCGATCCCGCACACCGCGATCATCCCCCGCAAGAAGGATGCCCTCGGTGCCAGCCTCTCCGCGTTCGTCGCGACGAACTTCCTCCACGCCGAGGCGGTGTCGACGAAGATCCGCTCCCTCGGCGTCTCGCGGCGGGCCGGGGAATGGCTGAGCAAGTCAGCCAACCGCGACCTCGTCGTCGACCGCGCCGCCGGCGGCCTCGAATACGTCCTCGACCGCATCGACGACGAGCAGATCGCGGCGCTCACCCGCAACGTCATCATCCCGCGGCTGGTGGCGACGAAGAAGTCACCGGTGCTCGGCAAACTGCTGCGCCAGATCGTCCTCGACGGCGCCCACCACAAGCTCGTCGACCTCGTCGTCGCCGAGGCGTACACGTGGCTGAGCGACAATCCCCAGGTCATCGACGAGATCGTCCACAATCGCGCCCCGTCGTGGGTGCCCGACTTCGTCAACGATCAGCTCGCCAACCGACTCCAACGCGAGATTCTCGGCTGGCTCGTCGACGTTCGCGACAACCCGTACCACAAGGCCCGGCAGGCCCTCGACGCGTGGCTCGTCGACCTCTCCACCGACCTCGAGACCGACACCCCGCTCGCCGGCAAGGCCGAGGACATCATCAACGACCTGCTCACCCAGGACGGCGTCGTCGACTCCGTGCTCGAGATCTGGACCTCCCTCAAGCAGCTCCTGCGCGAGGCGATCATCGAACCCGACGGCGAGGTCCGTGACCGCATCGCCGACCTCATCGGCGAATTCGCCGAACGCCTCCAGACCGACACCGCGTTCGCGGAGAAGATCGACGACCGCGTCGCGACGACCGCAGGCGACCTCGCCGAGAGCTTCGGCCCCGAGATCGCCAGCGTCATATCCGACACCATCGAACGCTGGGACGCGAAGGAGGCCGCCGACCGCATCGAACTCTACGTCGGCCGCGACCTCCAGTACATCCGCATCAACGGCACCGTCATCGGCGCCCTCGTCGGCATCCTCCTCCACACCGTCATCGTCCTCCTGCCCTGAGGCCCGAAGTCGTCTTCGCAGTCCGACGCCTCCCGAGCCAGCCGACGGCGAGGACGACGGCGATGCC
This sequence comes from Brevibacterium ammoniilyticum, assembly GCF_038429965.1. NCBI lineage: Bacteria > Bacillati > Actinomycetota > Actinomycetes > Micrococcales > Brevibacteriaceae > Brevibacterium > Brevibacterium ammoniilyticum. Next base: position 216,654 of record NZ_BAABNP010000006.1, on the reverse strand, counting down.
GACGGCAGCCCCGAGAAGGGTCTCGACCCCACGGTCGATGATGAGCGTCGACCGTGGGATCGGGTGAGCGAGCTGGGTCATGAGCAGGATCATCGGCGTGAAGAAGGTCAGCGCGAACCCGTAGTTGCGCATCATGAGGTACTCGGTGGGGAACTGCAGGAGGATGACCGGGATCGCCAGCCACACCGATGAGGGGTTCGGCCAGAGGATGAGCGCAGTGAGGACGAGCCCCGAGAACGTCCCGAGCACCCGATGGACACCGCGGGCGATGCGGCCGGGCAGCTCCGCCGCGGCCAGGGGCACGGCCGCCGAGGCCATCGCCCAGTACGCATGATCGAGTCCGATGAGGGTGCCGATGATCCCCGCCGAGGCGACCGCCACCGCATACGTGGCCGCGTGCCTGATCATCGGCAGGGCATGGGGACCGCGCAGCGGGGTGATCGCCCGCCGTGACCCGGGTTGCCAGGCCCTGGTGCGGAACCAGCCGAGGAAGCCGATGACGATCGCGAAGGCCGCGGCCGCAGCGCTGATGCCGATCGGCACCCACGGCGGCGCGAGCGGTTCGACGGAGGCGCAGGCGCCGAGGGCGAAGATGCCGAAGAACGGACCGCCCGGTCGCATCCGCGCGCGGTCGGCGATGATCGACCCGAGGCCGGCGAAGAACGCCTCGATCGTGATCAGCCCCCACACGGGCGTGTCCAGCATCGCGAGCATGACGCCGATGACGACCCCCGAGAGAAGGAGCAGTGCGGCCTGGAGCTGGTGGATCAGTCGCAGCTGGTGGGGCTCGCCGCGGCCGTACATGCCGCAGAACGCGCCGAAGACCGCGTAGATGATGAACTCCTGCTGCCCGAGGAGAAGGAGGATGAGGGAGGGGATCGCCACTCCCAGGCCGACGCGGATCGGCGCACGACGGTCGTCGTCGGCGGGGTCGAGCCGCAGTGTGCTCCGCAGGTAGTCGATGAACCTCTTCATGGCTGTGCTGCCGGACCGACCCGGTCGGCCCGGCGGCGGGCACACGGCGGGGCGGTCATTCCTCCTGGTGGATGAGCTGGACGAGATTGCCCACCGTGTCATCGAGCACAGCGGTGGTGATCGGCCCCATCTCGAGGGGCTTCTGGGTGAATGATACGCCGAGGCCGGTCAGCCTCTCATACTCCGCTGCGACATCGTCGACGGCGAACTGGTTGATCGGGATGCCGTCGGCCCTGAGTGCTGCGGTGTAGTCACGGGCGGCGGGATGTCCCATCGGCTCGAGGACGACCTCGACGCCGTCGGGTGCCTCGGGCGAGACGACCGTGAGCCACCGGGCGTCGCCGACCGGGACGTCGTGCTTGACCTCGAAGCCGAGCTTGTCGCGGTAGAACTCGAGTGCGCGGGCCTGGTCCTCGACCGGAATGCTGATCCACTGTGCCTTCATGATGGGTCTCCTACATCGCTTGCGTGCTGGGTGGTCGGGTACTGCGTGGTCGGGTCCTGGGAGGTCGAACCTCCGATCCAGCGGTCGAACGCGGTCCGGAGCGGCTCGGGATCGAGCCGATGGAACTTGTATCGTCCTTTCCGTCTGGTCACGACGAGCCCGGCGGACTCGAGGACCTCGAGATGCTGGGACACCGCCTGCCGGGACAGGCCGAGCCCGTGTCGATTGACCAGGCGCGAGCAGATCTCGAACAGGGTCTGGTCGTCGCGGTCGGCGAGCTCGTCGAGGATCGTCCTCCTCGTCGGGTCGGCGAGCGCCTTGAAGAGATCTGCCACACCGCCACCATAGGCAAGCAGTCACTTGCCTGTCAATGGGTCGGGCCCGCCGAGGCACCGAATCACGCGATTCCGACCCCGGATCGACCGCTGTCGGTTCCCGGTATAGACGCACGTCACAGTGCCTGCGGTTCCCCCGCCGCGAGAGTCGGGTTTTCCTCGCGGGAGTCGTGGGAGGACTGCATGGTCGCTGTGAACGATCCGCGAAACCATTGAGACATGAACACATCACAGATGCCGGCGATCATCACCGCCTCGAATGTCACCAAGCACTACAACCAGACCTACGCCCTGGCCGGCGTCGACCTCACCATCGGCCTCGGAGAGTCGCTTGCCATCATGGGACCCTCGGGTTCGGGCAAGACGACCCTGCTCCACTGCCTCGCCGGCATCCTCCGTCCCGACGACGGTCAGATCCGCCTGCTGCCGACCGACCGCAGCGCCGCCGCGGAGATCACCTCCCTCAAGGAAGCCGGCCGCACCGCCCTGCGCCGCGAGGTCTTCGGCTTCGTCTTCCAACAGGGACTCCTGCTGCCCGAACTCACCGCCGAGGACAACGTCGCGCTCGCCGCGATGCTCGCCGGGATGAACCGCTCCGATGCGACCAAGCACGCCCGCGCCTGGCTGCAGCGCCTCGGCCTCGGCGAGCACCTGGGCAAGCGCATCGGCCAGCTCTCCGGCGGTCAGGCCCAGCGCGTGGCCATCGCCCGCTCCCAGGTCACCCAGCCCGTCGTCACCTTCGCCGACGAGCCCACCGGCGCCCTCGACTCGCGCACGTCCTCCGAGGTCCTCTCCGAACTCCTCGCCTCGACGACCGGCCGCGGCTCGACCCTCGTCGTCGTCACCCACGACGAGAATGTCGCCGCCCGCTGCTCACGCGTCGTGCGCCTGGCCGACGGGCGCATCGTCTCCGACTCCGCGATGCAGTACGCGTCGAACAACCGGTGATGCCGACCATGAACATCCTCTCCACAGTCCTCACCAGACAGTCGTTCACCTCGGCGACGGCCCGGCTCGTCGCGATAGCCTTCTTCGCCTGCTCAACCCTCTTCCTCACCGTCGCCGCCGGTGCGTGGGCGTTCATCGACCGCCCGGACGTCGAGCGCTACGCCGAGGTGGCCGAGCTCTACCGGATGCTCGCCATCCTCGCCACCGTCTTCCTCGTCGTCCCCGCCGTCAGCCTCGGCGTCGCCTCGGCGAAGCTGAGCGCCCGCCGCCAGGACGAGCGTCTGTCCACCCTCTCCCTCCTCGGCGCCTCCAAGGGCACGGTCAGGCTCGTCGCCGTCGCGGAGCCCTTCGTGCCCGCCGCCGCCGGCATCCTCGCCGGCATCGCCGGCTACTTCCTCCTCGCCTACCCGCTCAGCTTCATCGTCTTCACCGGTGAGCCTCTGGGCTACTCCGCGCTGATCATGCCGGTGTGGCTGCTCGCAGGCGTCGTCGTCGGCCTCCTCCTCATCTGCCTGCTCGCGGCCCTCATCGGCCTGCGCAAGGTCGTCGTGTCCCCGCTGGGCGTGCGCACGCGCTCGCTGGGCCGGAAGTTCCCGCTCGCCCGCGTCATCACCGTCGTCGTCCTCGCCCTCGGCGCCCTCGGCGCGTTCGCCTTCTCCCAGCAGGACGGCCAGCGGCAGATGGTCACGGTCATCGCCAGCATCGTCACCATCGGCGTGGTCCTGCTGCTCATCAACGTCCTCGGCGTCCTCATCATGCGCATCCACGCAGCGATCAGCGGCCGCATCGCCCGTCGCCCCGTGTCCATGCTCTCGGCGTCGATGATCGCCGACGCGCCGGCCCAGTACTGGCGCCGCGTCGCCGGTCTCGCCCTCATCACGTTCATCGCCGTCGTCGGCGGCACGGGAACGGCGATGATGCGCGGGAACGAAGGCACAATGAGCCCGGCCGAACTCGAGGCCCTGGGACCGCTGCAGTACACCGGTGACGACGTGTTCACCGGACTCATCCTCACCCTGGCCATCGCCTTCGTCCTCATCGTCGTCTCCGCGACGATCAACCAGGCCGCCGACATCCTCGACCGGGCCACGACGTACCGGGAGCTCCATGCCGCCGGCATGTCCCAGGCGATGATGCACAGGGTCACCGTCTCCGCCGTCATGTCCCCGATCGTCCTCGTCACCTTCGTCTCCCTCCTCCTGGGCGGACTGCTCGCAGCCGCCATGGCCTCGGCCGGCGACCTCACCGATTCGACCACGATCACGGTCGTCGCCGCCGTCCTCGTCGGGGGCATCGCGATGGTGTGGCTGGGACTGCAGTTCACCCGACCTCTCGTCCGCCGCGTCACCGCGGTCACCGCGTGAGGATCCCTCCCCTCTAGGAGCCAGTCATGTCCGCACCCACGAAGATCCTTCCCGTCGTCCTCGGCCGCAAGACCGTCACCGCACCGAGTTCCCTGCTCGTCATGAGCTCGTTCTTCGCCTGCGCGACGCTCTTCCTCACGGTGGCCGCCGGCGCCTGGATGTTCTTCCAGATCCCGCCGAGCAGCAATCCCGACGCGCAGGGGCTCGACGGTCTCTACAAGTTCTTCGCCGCCTTCGGCACGGTCCTCCTCGTCATCCCGGCGAGCACCCTGGCCTCGGCCTCGGCGACGCTCTCGGCGAGGCGGCAGGACGAACGCCTGTCGACGATGTCCCTGCTCGGGGCGAAGCGCTCGGAGATCGTGGCGCTCGCCGTCGCCGAACCCCTCGTGCCCGCAGTCTGCGGCATCGTCCTCGGCGTCGGCGGGTATCTGGTGCTCGCGTGGCCGGTCAGCCTCATCCACTTCCTCGGGCAGCCGATCGGGTACGCGAACATGCTCATGCCCCCGCTCCTGCTCGCCGGCGTCGTCCTCTTCCTCATCCTCGTCTGCGTCCTCTCGGCCCTCGTCGGCCTGCGGAAGGTCGCGGTCTCCCCGCTGGGTGTGCGGACGAAGTCGCTGGGGCGGAAGTTCCCGCTCGGCCGCGTCATCGCCGTGGCCATCGCGATCCTCCTCCTGCCCGTGGGCATCCTGGTGGCGAAGTCGACGAGTGCGGACCTCGCGGTCGTCATCTCCGCCGTCCTCGCCGTGTTCCTCCTGGGACTCGTCGTCGTCGACCTCCTCGGCGGGCTGCTCATGCGCTGGTTCGCCCACCTGTCGGGCAATCGGGCGACGAGCCCGCAGCGACTCATCGCCGCGCGGCTCGTCTCCGATGAGCCCAAGCGGTTCTGGCGTCGGGTCTCCGGGCTGGCGATGACGGCGTTCGTCGCCGCCGTGGGCGGCTCGGGGATCGCGATCATGCAGATGGGACTCGACGCCGTCGACGATCCCACCCTGGATGTGCCCGATGAGATCGCCGTGTTCTACTACGACATGTTCACCGGCATCCTCCTCGTCCTCGGCATCTCGATCGTCCTCATCGCGGTGTCGGCGCTCATCAACCAGGTCGCCGACATCTACGACCGGGCCGATACGTTCGCCGACCTCTACGCCGCCGGCATGGACGTCGACACGATGCACAGGGCCCTCGTTCGCGCGGTGCTCGGGCCCGTCATCTGGGTGGCGCTGCTGGCGGGAGGACTCGGACTCTTCCTCGTCATGCCGCTGGCCGGTGCGGCCCTGGTCCTCGAGCCTGTCACCTTCCTCACGATCCTCGCGTCAGTGGTCGTCGGTATCGTCCTCATCAGACTCGGCCTCCAGATCGCGAAGCCGATTCTCGCTTCGGTGGCCACCGCCGGGCGCGCCCGGGTCTGAGGGCCGCCTCGGCGAGGGCTGCGAAAGCGGAGTCGGATCGGTCCGGATCATGTGGTCCGGACCGATCCTGTGCCGTCGCCGAGGCGGTGACGAGGATCGCTGTCGGAGCTGAGTCGGGCGCGGGTAGAGTTGGATGGCACTGCGCCCGGGTCGGGGTCGCGGGAGAAGGAGGAGGAAGTCGTGGGAGTGACGACAGATCATGAGTTCGACGGTCTGCGGACGCCTCCGCAGGACGTCGAGGCCGAGGAGAGCGTGCTCGGTGCGATGCTCCTGTCGAAGGATGCGATCGCCGACTGCGTCGAATCGATGTCCGGCGACGACTTCTACCGTCCCGCCCACGAGACGATCTACGAGGCGATCCTCGACCTGTATTCCCGCGGCGAACCCGCCGACTCTGTGACCGTGGCCAACTATCTGACGAAGACCGGTGACCTCTCCCGCGTCGGCGGCCCCGCCTACCTGCACACGCTCATCGCCTCCGTTCCGACCGCGGCGAACGCCGCGTACTATGCGACGATCGTGCGCGAACGCGCCGTTCTGCGCCGCCTCGTCGAAGCCGGCACCCGGATCGTGCAGATGGGCTACGACGCCGAGGGCGACACGGACGACGTCGTCAACAACGCGCAGGCCGAGATCTACCGGGTCACGGAGAAGCACACGACGGAGGACTACGTCATCCTCTCCGAGATCCTCGGCGAGGTCGCCGCCGAGATCGAACGCAACGGCGACACGGATGGCCAGACCGCGGGCGTGCCGACCGGGTTCACCGAGTTCGACCAGCTCACCAACGGCCTCCATCCCGGACAGATGATTGTCATCGCCGCCCGTCCCGGCGTCGGCAAGTCGACCCTGGCCCTGGACTTCATCCGCTCTGCGGCCATCCACCACAAGCAGGCCGCTGTCTTCTTCTCCCTCGAGATGGGCAAGAACGAACTCGTCATGCGTCTGCTCTCGGCCGAGTCGGAGATCCCCCTGCAGAACCTCCGCCGCGGCGAGCTCAGCCCGCACGACTGGACGAACCTCGCCGCGACCGAGGCGCGGATCAACGACTCTCCGCTCTTCGTCGACGACTCCCCGAACATGGCGCTGACCGAGATCCGCGCGAAGTGCCGTCGGCTCAAGCAGCAGCACGACCTCAAGATGGTCTGCGTCGACTACCTCCAGCTCATGAGCTCGGGCAAGCGCGTCGAATCCCGTCAGCAGGAGGTCTCCGAGTTCTCCCGCTCGCTCAAGCTGCTCGCGAAGGAGCTCGAAGTCCCCGTCATCGCGCTCTCCCAGCTCAACCGCGGCAGCGAGCAGCGCACCGACAAGCGCCCCATGATCTCCGACCTCCGTGAGTCCGGGTCGATCGAGCAGGATGCCGACATGGTCCTCCTCATCCACCGTGAGGACATGTACGACAAGGAGCACGAACGCGCGGGCGAGGCCGACATCATCGTCGCCAAGCACCGTGCCGGACCGACCGGTGACATCGCCGTGGCCTTCCAGGGCGCGAAGTCCCGGTTCGTCAACATGCCGCAGTAGAGCAGGGGCGTCCGTGGGGGCGGTTGTTCGGACCCGGCGGGTTCCGGTGACCTGGGGCTTGACCTTGACCGAAGGGCAAGGATGAGGATCGGATCATGGCACAGACAGACCGTTTCCTGACGATCGGGGAGTTCGCCGCGCGCACGCGGCTGAGCCCCAAAGCGCTGCGACTCTACGACCGCAGCGGTCTGCTGCGCCCGCACCATATCGACGCCTTCTCCGGTTACCGCCGATACTCGCCTGCACAGGTCGCCACTGGGCGACTCGTGCACCTGCTGCGAAGCGCCGACTTCAGCCTCGGCGCGATCGAATCCGTCCTGGCCGACCTGCATTCCGACACCGCATCTGAATCCGGTGCCGATCGTGCACGTCGCAGGCTGGATGAGATGCTCGCGGGCATCGAACGCGATCATCAGGGTCGAAGAGTCGTCATCCGGTATGTGCAATCGCTCCTGAGAGAGGACACAACCGCCATGTTCACCATCAGCACCCGAGACGTTCCAGTCCGCCGCTTGCTTTCGATCCAGCGCAGGCTCCACGGCGATCAGACCGATGCCTTCATCGCCGAGGCGAAGGCCGCCTTCCGCACCCACCTCGGTGAGACAGTGCCGACCGGACCGTTCACCGTGATCTTCCACGGGCCGGTCAACGAGGCGCAGGACGGCCCGATCGAGGTCGTGCTCGGTGTTCCCGAGGACGTCCAGGCGAGCGACGAGGTCGGGATTCGCACGGAACCGGCTCACACCGAGGCGTATACGACGATCACCAAGGCGCAGTGGGACTACCCGGCGATCATGGCCGCCTACGATGCGGTGGCGTGCTCGCCCGAGGTTGCCGGTCGCAGCCGTTCGCCACTGTCGTGCCGCGAGGTGTATCTGGCGGAACCGGACGAGATCGGCGACGATGAGCTCATCTGCGATGTCGCCTACCCACTCGGCGACTGGGGGAGCAGGTCCGATCGATTCCGGCCGGCTCAGGTAGGCTCAACCTCAGCCCGCCGAAAGGTGAGAACAGACAAAGGAGTTCAGTGTGGGCGGCAATGACGGGCTCACCGGAGCGGAGATCAACCGAGCAGCTGTCAACGACTGGCGGCAGCTGGCCGGACCGATCCGTTCGCGCTACCGGACCGGTGACTTCGCCGCAGGACTCGCGTTCGTCACACAGGTCGGCGAAGCGGCGGAACAGGCGGACCTCGCGCCCCACATCACGCTCAGCGGTACCGACGTCATCATCACGCTGGGCAGCGGCGACGGCGGTGTGGTGACAGCGCGCGACATCACGTTCGCCCGCACGGTCAGCTCTATCGCCGCCGATGCGGACTTGACCGCCGACCCCACGAGCGTCATGCAGATGGAGTTCGCCCTCGACACGACGGCAGGCAGTCGAATCTCGCCCTTCTACGCAGCACTCCTGGGCGACGAACTCGACCACGGACCACACGCCCACGGCGGACTTGTCGATCCGACTGGTCAGGCGGTTCCGCTCTGGTGGCAGCAGCCGAAGGAGACCAGTCGGTTCCCTCTGCCCGCAACAGGAGTGCCGCAGACGTGGCATCCTGACATCTGGGTTGCCCACGACGAAGCAGAGCACAGGATCGCCGCAGCGCTGGCGGCCGGAGGCAGGCTGGTCAGCGACTCGGCGGCACCGTCGTACTGGGTGCTCGAGGACCCCGACGGCAATCGGTGCTGTGTGTGCGCTCCGATGGAAGAAGAGTGAGTATGTGCCGGACGGAAGACCTCGTCAGACGCCATATTGACGCGTTCAACGCCCACGACGTCGACGCGCTGCTCGCTGACTTCGCGCCCGCGACGGAATGGGTGACCGGGGACTACACGGTGCCGGCGGGACAGTTGCGCGAGTTCTTCGTCAGCGCGATGGAGTCGATCACCCCGCAGCTGAGCCTGCTGCGGATCATCGACGGCGGAGACGTCGTGGCTGCCGAGATGACCGAGACATGGACACACAACGGAGCTGATCGTTCGGCATCGCTCATTGCCGTGTTCGACCTCACCGACGGAAAGATCGCGCGGGCCAAGATCTACCGTGAGGGCTCCGCCGACGCCTGAGAGCTGAGCCGAACCCGACGCGGGCTGGACCGATCGCCGTCTGCGTACGATGGCAGACATGGACACCACGCCCAACGACCTGCTCGTGCTGCTCGCGGTCTCCCGGTCGGGGAAGTTCGCGTCGGCTGCCCGGGTTCTCAAGGTCAACCACACGACGATCTCCCGGCGGATCGCAGCCCTCGAGAAGTCACTCGGCGGCCGCGTGCTCTCCCGCTCCGCGGACGGCTGGGAGCTCACCGAACTCGGAGCCGCCGCCGTCCGCGTGGCCGAACAGGTCGAGTCCGCAGTGCACAGCCTCGGCGAATCCGGGCAGACCCCCGACCCGATCACCGGGGTCGTGCGGATGTCGGCGACCGACGGGTTCAGCGCGTATGTCGCCTCCTCCGCGGTGGCGAAGCTGCGCCGGGCCCATCCGGGCCTGAGCGTCGAGATCATCACCGTCACCCGGCAGGCCCTCCAGCAACGGTCGGGCCTCGACATCGAGATCGTCGTCGGCGAGCCCCAGGCCCACCGTGCCGAGGCGCTGCGACTCGGCGAATACGCCCTGGGCATGTACGCCGCACGCGACTACCTCACCGAGCACGGGACTCCGACCACCGTCGAGGAGCTCATGGAGCATCAGCTCGTCTACTTCGTCGACGCGATGCTCCACGTCGACGACCTTGACGCCCCCAGACGCCTGGTCCCGGCGATGCGCGACGGGCTGACCTCGACGAACGTGTTCGTCCACGTTGAAGCGACCCGAGCCGGAGCGGGCATCGGATTCCTCCCGTGCTTCATGGCCGACCGGCACCCCGACCTCGTTCGCCTCCTGCCGGATGACCTCACGGAGAGACTGCCGTACTGGATGGTGTTGCGCACGGACTCGCTGCGGCGACCGGCTGTCGCCGCAGTCGTCCAGGCGCTGCGCGAAGAGACCGTCGCACAGGCGGAGGCGCTGCTCGGCCGGAGCAGACGGGCTGTCGCTCCGGCCGCGACCGAAAGCGCCGGGCCCGGCGGCGCTCCTGTTGTCAGCGCGCCTGATCCGCCGGCTCGGTGAGGATCGCCCTGATCCCCTCCTCGTATCTCGTGACGGCGAAGTCGGGGAAGCGGGCGGCGAACTTCGCGGTGTCGAACACGTTGTCCCCGCGGTACCGGGGAAGGAGTTCGGCCGCCTCGGCGAGCATCGGATTGAACCGACTCCCCAGCCTGAACACCCACAGCGGCAGCACCGTAAACCCGATCCTGCGTCCGGTGATCGCCGAGGCGATTCCGATGAGCTGTCGGTAGGTCTGTCGGTTCTCATCGATCGGCAGATGCCACGTCTGCCCGTACGCGTCGGGAGTGTTGCCGAGGAGCGCGAGCGCCCGCGAGGCATCCGGGGTCCAGATGAGCGAGCGCTTCGTCGTCGCACTCACCGGCACGAGCGGGCGCTTGCCCGCCCTGATCCGGTCGAAGACGAGCATGTTCGACCAGCTCTTCGTCTTCCCCGGCCCATAGAACTCCGGGGCCCGACCGATGAGCGCCTCGATCGTCCCAGCGGCCATCTCCTCGAGCAGCATCGTGACGATCTCCGCCCGCACCCGGCCCTTCCGCCCGCCGGGAGCGAATCCCGTCGACTCGGTCTGCGGGGCAGGCGTGCCCGGATACATGTACGTGTTGTCGAAGAAGACGAGCTTCGTGTCGTGGGCCTTGCACGCGTCGATGACGTTCTTCATCATCACCGGGAACCTCTCCTCCCACAGGGCCGAATCCATCGGCAGTCCCACAGTGAGGTAGGCGATCGAACTTCCCGCGACGGCGCGTTCGGTCGAGGCCGGGTCCATGAGGTCGGCGGCGACGAGCTCATCGGTGCCGTTGACCTGCCGGGGCCTGCGGCTGACGAGGCGGATGTCGGTCGTGAAGTTCCGGTGGAGTTCGCGGGCGAGCTCATCGGCGATGGGTCCGCCGGCTCCTAGGATGGTCTGCACGGTGTGTCCTTCCCAGCCGCAGGGGCGGCAGCTGTCGATGACCTGATGTTAACGATGTTAACAACGAGCGATTCGGAACCATTCCCTCTGTGCGCCGAGGTGGTCGAGGCGGATCCCCGGCGCGTTCGATGAACGTGGGTGCAGTGGACCTGAGGTGCGGGGCGTTCAGTCGGCGGCGACGGCGGCGAAGGTCGCCCGGACGCGTGCGTCGAAGTCATCGTCGTTGCGGCCCAGGGTGCCCTCGAGGTGAAGCGTCGCCATGCCATGGGCCAGCGCCCAGCCGGCGGTCGCCATCCCATGGGCATCCCGGTCGGGGTGAGTCGCGGCGGCGACCTCCTCGATGAGCGCGAAGACCTGCGCGCACGCCGCACGGCGGTCCTCGTCATCGGCGAGCTCGGAGCCGAACATGAGCGCGTAGAGCGCGGGATGGTCCTCGGCGAAGTGGATGTAGGTCAGCGCGAGATCGACGAGCGGAACCCGCCCTGCCTCGGCCGCGTCGATGACTTCGCGCAGGGCGGTCTGCAGTTCGCGGAAACCGTGTTCGGCCATCGCGGCTTCGATGTCCTGCTTGCTGCGGAAGTGGCGATAGGGCGCGGCCTGCGAGACTCCGACCCTGCGGGCGACGGCGCGCAGCGAGAACGGCTCGCCCTCCTCGAGCATCTCGATCCCCGCTGTCACGAGTGCGGCGCGGAGATTGCCGTGGTGGTGACGTGGCTTCTCGGTGGTCGGCGTTGACACTGCTGTGGTTCCCCCATACGTTGTAGACACCGTTAACTTTATCAAGCCGGCCGAGGAGGTCGCCGGCCCGCCCTGACCGGAAGGCTCTCCCATGACCTCGGTTCTCTTCGTCATCACCGCAGCCACCGGCTGGACGCTCAGAGACGGCTCGGTCCACCCCACCGGCTTCTGGGCCGAGGAGGTCGCCGAACCCCACCGCGTCTTCTCCGAGGCCGGATGGGACATCACCGTGGCCACCCCGGGCGGTGTCGCCCCGACCCTCGATGAGCTCAGCCTCGGCGTGGCCGGCGGCCGGCCGAAGAAGCGCCAGGAGATCCGGGACTACCTCGACTCGATCGCGGACGTCCTCGACCACCCGGTCGCCCTCGACTCCGTCGCCGAGGCCGACTACGACGTCGTCTTCTACCCCGGGGGCCACGGGCCCATGGAGGACCTCGCCTTCGACCCGGTCTCCGGAGAGCTGCTCAAGCGCAGACTCGCCTCGGGCAGACCGCTCGCCCTGCTCTGCCATGCCCCAGTCGCCGTCCTCGCCGCGACGAACGAGGACGGCACGAACGCCTTCGCCGGACGGACGATGACCGGACTGTCCAATGTCGAGGAACGACTCAACCCGTTCGCCTGGAAGGCCAAGTGGCTGCTCGAGGACGCCGTCAAGGACGCGGGCATCCGCTATGAGAAGGGCATCGTGCCGCTGCGCCCCCACGTCGTCGTCGACGGCAGCCTCTACACGGGACAGAATCCGGCGTCCGCCGAAGCGCTTGCCGACCGCATCCTCGCCGACGTCGACGGTCGGGCCGCGGACGCAGGGGTGGCCCGATGAGGCGCGCACCGCTCGACCACCGCGGCACCACGGCCCTCGTCACCGGGGCGAGTTCCGGCCTTGGGGCCGAGTTCGCCCGACAGTTCGCCGCCCGTAGAGCGAACCTCGTCCTCGTCGCCCGTCGCCGGGGCCGGCTCGAGGCGCTCGCCCGCGACCTCGAGAACACCCACCGCATCACGGTGAACGTGTTCACCCATGATCTCGGCTCCTCTGACGGGGTGAGGGACCTCCTCGGCGATCTCGAGACCCATGGCATCGCCGTCGACTCGCTCGTCAACAACGCCGGCTTCGGCATCACCGCGCCCTTCGTCGACACCGAGCCGAACCGCCTCGGCGAGATGCTCTCCCTCAACATCGTGGCGCTGACCGAGCTCACCCGGTCGCTGCTGCCGCAGCTGCTCACTGCCGGCCGTGGCGTCCTCGTCAACGTCGCCTCCGCCGCGGCCTACCAGCCGACCCCGGGCATGGCCGCGTACGGGGCGACGAAGGCCTACGTCCTCTCCCTCACCGAGGCCATTGCCGAGGAGGTGCGCGAGAGCGGACTGCGCGTCCTCGCGCTCAGCCCCGGTCCGACGAGGACGGAGTTCTTCGCCGTCGCCGGCGGCGACTTCTCCCAACCCATCAACTTCGAGACACCCGAGAAGGTCGTGTCCGTCGCGTTCTCGGCGCTCGACCACCGCCAGCCGCGGTCGGTCATCTCCGGCTTCTCCAACCGCGCCATGGTGGCCGCCGCCGGTGTGATGCCGCGCAGGCTCGCTCTCTTCGCTGCGCGCAAGGCCCTCGAATGAGGGGCCCCGCGAACCTGTGTGCGGGAGAGCCGTCCGGCGCATTCGGCTGACGGACACATTCCGGAAAAGACCGCGAAACATCCGCTCGTTAGTCTGGCCGCATGAGCGAGACGACACTCACCGGCCAGGATCCCACTGGGAGCACTCAGGCGTCGTCCGGCGGCCCGAGGACCCCGGGCGGCATGAACTTCTACACGCGCAAATGGGTGCGGCCCGAGGACCTCAACGCCAACGGCACGCTCTTCGGCGGCAGCCTGCTGCGCTGGGTCGACGAGGAGGCGGCGATCTACGCGATCGTCCAACTCGGCAACCACCGCGTCGTCACGAAGCTCATCTCGGAGATCGACTTCGAATCCTCTGCCCGGGAAGGCGACATCATCGAGATGGGCCTGGTCGCCACCCACTTCGGCCGCACCTCGCTGACGATGCGGGCGAAGGTCCGCAACATGATCACCCGCAGGGTCATCCTCAGCATCGACAAGCTCGTCTTCATCGGCGTCGACGAGTTCGGCACCCCCATCCCGCACGGCTACACGACGATCACCTACGACCGGGACCGGATGTCGCTGGAGAACGAGTGAACGCAGACCCGCGGCCGGTGCCGCTCAGGCGGGAATCACGCCGAGGCGGTCGAGCTCGGCCCGCAGGTCCTCGGCGCCGGTGAAGACGATTCCGATGAGCCCGAGCTCCCTGGCCGCCTCCACGTTGACCGGCAGATCGTCGACGAACACCGTGCGGCCCGGGTCGAGGCCGAAGCGATCGAGGAGGAGTGCGAAGATCGCGGGATCGGGTTTGATGAGCTTCTCACGACCGGAGACGACGATGTCCTCGAGTTCGGCGATAGCCGGGGCGACGACGGGTGCGTGGTGGATCGTCTCGGCCGACCAGTTCGACAGGCCCAGCAGCCGCACCCCTGCGTCCTTGAGCTCGGCGACGATCTCGGCCATGCCCGGGATCGGTCCGGTGAGGGAACGGGGGAAGTTCTCGTAGTAGGCGGCGACGATCTCCCCGTACGCAGGGTCGGTCGCAGCGGCCCGGGCGACCACCTCGGCGATGGTGGACCCGTTGTCGGCGGAGACGTTGAGGGAGGCGAAGTCGGAGGCTTGAGCGAACTCCTTCCATTCCTCCCGGCTCATCCGATCGGAGAGGGGGCCGGTCTGGTCCCAGCCGATGAGGACCTGGCCGAGATCGAAGACGACAGTGGTGGGAGCGTCGGACATGTGGGCACCGCCTGCGGGTCTGGGGGTTCGGGTCTCCTACGCTACCGACTCGCCCGGTCGCCGGGCCAGGCGCCCGCACATCCGGGCACTCACGCACCCACGTGCCCGAGGACTCACGCGAGGAGGACTTCGATCCCGGCCGCGGTGAGTTCGGCGATCGCATCGGGATCGGCGTCCTCATCCGTGACGAGGACGTCGATGGCCTCGATCGGGCAGATGCGCACGAACGCGGTCCGCCCGATCTTCGAACTGTCGGCCACGACGACGACATGCTTGGCCCGGGAGGCCAGGACACCGTTGATGCTCGCCTCCCCTTCGTCATGCGTCGTCGCCCCGTAGCCGGTGGCGATGCCGTCGACGCCGAGGAAGACGAGGTCGAGGTTGAGCTGGGAGATGACGTCGTAGGCGATCGGGCCGATGAGCTCGTTCGACTGGGGACGGGCCACCCCGCCGGCGACGACGAGCTTGATGTGCTGGCGCACGGTGAGGAGATTGGCGATGTTCACCGCGTTCGTCACGACGGTGAGGCGGGAGTCGTACGTGTGATGGATGAGGTCAGCACGCTGCGCGATGGCCTGCGCCGTCTCGCTCACCGTGGTCCCGCCGTTCATGCCCACCGTCATGCCCGGCTTGACGAGCGAGGCGCTGAGCATGCCGATCCGCTCCTTCTCGTTCGCATGCTGCGCGGACTTGTACTTGATCGGCAGATCGGCGACCCCCGAGGACACCGCGCCGCCGCGAGTGCGGGTGAGCAGCTGCTGGGCGGAGAGATGGTCGAGGTCGCGGCGCACGGTGGCCGCGGACACGGCGAGCCTGTCGGCGAGTTCGCTCACGCTCATGTGGTCGTTCTCGGCGAGGAGTTCGAGGACGGCGTTGAGCCGCTCATATCGCACCGGCCACCTCCTGGGCTCCAATGGCATACCGAATCCTGTGCATGAGCGTAGCACCGCTCGAACCGCCTGAACGGGGTCCGTGCGGAATCCGCACCCGGTGATGACCCGGGGGCAGACGCGAATCGGCCGGTGACAGCAGCGAAGCTGTCACCGGCCGATGCGAATCGATGCGACCCGGTCAGCGCTCAGCGCGCGTCAACCGGGACGATGAAGTCTCTGGGCGTGGAGCTCAGAGGGGGCGAACGGTCGTGGCCTGGAGGCCCTTCTGTCCCATCTCGGACTCGAATTCGACGTTCTGTCCCTCGACGAGCTCGCGGTAACCGGTCGATTCGATGGCGGAGTAGTGCGTGAAGACATCGGCCGAACCGTCGTCAGGCTGAATGAATCCGTAGCCCTTTTCCGCGTTGAACCATTTCACGGTACCTGTGGTCATATTCTTTGTATCCTTATTCAACTGCGACCGCCGGAGCGGTCTTGATGGTCGGATCCGAGACGGATCCGGCTGTTCACACACAGGGGACCGGAGAACGGTCGGCGGATGCCGCACATCGTCCGGCCATGAGGTGTGAGTTTTCCGTCGGAAGACGCGCGAATGAACCGCAGGTCCGACGAAGATCTGGGGGAGGCGTCGGTGCACGACGCGTATGAGAAGAGAGAAGAGGGAAATGTAGCGATGCCTCCAGCCTAACAGAGTCACGGCCGGCGCGGCGGGGCGGCCGGGAAATTCTTCGCCCTGGGGCAGCTGGTCTCACATGGACACCGGTCCGACGCTGAACCGAACCAGTCTCACGCTCAGTCCTACACTGAGACGGTGACGATCACCGAGGTTCTCCCCTTCCTGGCCGGCATCGCCGTCCTCGTGGCACTGACGATCATCATCCTCCGAATCGCCGAGGTGGGGCTCGGGTGGCTGCCCGTCGTCGCGATCCTCCGTGCCGTCGTCCAACTCACCCTCGTCGCCCTGCTTCTGGCCGGGGCGCTCAACGCCTGGTGGTCGGTCGCCGCGTTCATCGGCCTCATGCTCACCACCGCCTCGGTGACCTCCCTGCGCCGTGCACGAGCACTGCCGCGCGGACCGCTGGGAGCCGTCCTCGGCGTCGTCATCGGCACCCTAGTGACCATCGGACTCGTCCTCGTGCTCGGTCTCGTCGACCTCCGCTTCGAACGGGTCATCGCGATCGCCGGCATCGTCTCCGGCAACTCGATGACCGTGGCCACCCTGTCGATGCGCCGGTTCGCCTCCGACCTCCGCTCCGGCTGGGGAGAGGTCGAAGCGTGGCTGGCCTTGGGCGCGCAGCCTCGGCGGGCGAACCGGCGACTGCGGCAGACCGCGGTGCGCGAGGCCCTGCTGCCCAATCTCGATCAGACGAAGAACACCGGCCTCGTCACCCTGCCCGGGGCCTTCGTCGGCGCGCTCTTCGCCGGGGCGCCCCCGCTCGAGGCCGCCCAGTTCCAGATCGTCGTGCTCACAGCCATCATGCTCGCCGGGGCGATCACGGCGGTCGTCGCCACCGGGTTCGCCTCCGGCGTGGCCCTCAAGCCCGTCGAAGCGGAGCAGTGAGCAGATCTGGGAACAGTGCCGGGAGCAGTGCCCCCTGTCGGAATGCGACCTCGCCTCCCAAGCCTGTGAGAACGTGCAGACAGCGTTCATGATCCGGGTTTAGACTGCCCGGATGTCTACGATCGAGATCACCCAGGACAACTTCGAGACCACCGTCAACGACAACTCCATCGTCCTCCTCGACTTCTGGGCCGCCTGGTGCGGTCCGTGCCGACAGTTCGCCCCGGTCTTCGAACAGGCCTCCGAGACCTACCCCGACATCGCCTTCGGCAAGATCGACACCGAAGCCCAGCAGCAGCTCGCCGGTCTCTTCGCGATCACCTCGATTCCCACGCTCGTCGCCTTCCGCGACGGCATCGTCGTCTTCGCCCAGCCCGGTGCGCTCGCCGCCCCGCAGCTCGAGCAGGTCATCACCGCCGTGAAGGACCTCGACATGGACTCCGTGCGCGCCGAGATCGCCCAGCGCGAAGCCGGGGACGGCGCCGCCGAGAGCACACCCGAACAGTGACCGACGGGCCGGCCGGACCATCGGCCGACAACGCCCCCGCCGGGTGGACCCGGTCCGGATCCGCGGCTGACCATTCTCCGACCGTGCCCGGTTCGGTCGCGGAGTGGGAGGAGCACTACTCCGGCGCCGAGGCGGTGTGGTCGGGCAACCCCAACGCCGCCCTCGTCGCCGTCGTCACCGAGTTCGACCTCGCACCCGGCCGCAGCCTCGACGTCGGCTGCGGCGAAGGTGCCGACGTCCTCTGGCTTGCCGGACGCGGCTGGCAGGCGACGGGCATCGACCTCTCCGAGACCGCGATCGCCCGCGCCCGGACCGCCGCCGAGCGCACCGGCATCCGCGCCGACTTCGCCGTCGCGAACCTCGCCGACTGGGCAGATGACGCAGATGAGGATTCCCGACCCCGCCGAGGCGGCTTTGACCTCGTCACCGGATGCTTCCTCCACACCCGGCTGCCCGAGACCCGGGACGAACTCCTCACCCGCCTCGGCGAACTGGTCGCCCCTGGCGGACGCCTCGTGCTCATCTCCCACGCCGGAGTCCCACCCTGGGCGGCAGGCCACGGACACGCCGGCACAGACGCTCACGAGCACGAGGCAGACGACTGTTCCCACGACGGCGGGCACAGCCACGACGGCTTCGACTTCAGCACCCCTGAAGCGGACTTCGCCCTGCTGGAAGCCGGCGGAACAGGCGTATGGGAGCTCAACCTCGGCGAGACCCGCACCCGGTCGGTCACCGGCCCCGACGGGACTCCGGTCGACCTCGAGGACGGCCTCCTTGTGGCAAGGAAAGTTTAGGCATTCTTCACTACACGCCGTAGAGGGCACGGGGGTAGGATGACGCCATGGCTCGGTTCAGCTTCCTCGAGTGGCCGGTACTCCGGCAGTTCCGTTCGTCCGATCCGTCCGGACGCGGTGAGTCCGTGGTGTCGGAGCAGACACGCAACACGGTGCCGCGGACGACGACGGCTGACAAGGTCGTGCAGTCGGTGTGTCCGTACTGCGCGGTCGGCTGCGGTCAGCGGGTCTTCGTCAAGGACGACAAGGTCGTCGGCATCGAAGGCGACCCGGATTCGCCGATCTCGCGCGGGCGGCTGTGCCCGAAGGGCTCGGCGAGCGAACAGCTCGTCAACAACCCCTCACGACAGACCGAGGTCCTCTACCGTGCCCCGAAGGCCACGGACTGGCAGAGACTCGACCTGAGCACGGCGATCGACATGATCGCCGACCGCTTCATCGAAGCCCGCCGCAACCACTGGGAGGACTTCGACGACAAGGGCCATCCCCTGCGTCGCACGATGGGCATCGCCAGCCTCGGCGGGGCGACCATCGACAACGAGGAGAACTACTTCGCGAAGAAGCTCTTCACCGCGGCAGGGGCGATACAGATCGAGAACCAGGCCCGCATATGACACTCCGCCACGGTTCCCAGTCTGGGAACCTCGTTCGGGCGCGGCGGCGCCACCCAGCCGGTGCAGGACATGGCGAACGCCGACTGCATCGTCATCCAGGGCTCCAACATGGCCGAATGCCACCCGGTGGGCTTCCAGTGGGTGACTGAGGCCAAGGCCAGGGGCGCCCGGGTCATCCACGTCGACCCGCGCTTCACCCGGACCACGGCGGTTGCCGACAAGCACGTCCCGATCCGGGCGGGCTCGGACATCGTCCTGCTCGGCGCGCTCATCAACCGGGTCATCGCCGATGGACTCTACTTCGAGGAGTACGTGCGTTCGTACACGAACGCGACGAACCTCATCAGCGACAACTACCTCGACCCCGAGGACCTCGACGGACTCTTCTCCGGCTACGACCCGGAGACGAACTCGTACGACAACTCCTCCTGGGCCTACCAGACGGACGAGGCGGGTGTCGCCCGGCGGGACCCGACGCTTAAGGACCCGCGCAGCGTCTTCCAGATCCTCGCGCGCCACTACTCGCGGTACACGCCCGAGATGGTCGCGGAGAACTGCGGCATCTCGGAGTCCGACTTCGAGTACCTGCTGTCCTCGATCACCGAGAACTCGGGCCGCGAGCGGACGACGTGCTTCGCGTACGCGGTCGGCTGGACGCAGCACTCCCTCGGGGCGCAGTTCATCCGCACCGCCTCGATCCTCCAGCTCCTGCTGGGCAACATGGGCCGCCCGGGCGGTGGCATCATGGCGCTGCGCGGACACGCGACGATCCAGGGGTCGACGGACATTCCGACGCTGTTCAACCTCCTGCCCGGCTACCTGCCGATGCCCAGCGCCGGCGTCCATGACACGTTCGACGACTACGTCGCCGCCGTCGGCACCCCGGAGACTCACAAAGGCTATTGGGCCAACGGCCGCAGCTATGCGACCAACCTGCTCAAGGCCTGGTGGGGTGATGCGGCGACGCCGGAGAACAACTTCGCCTACGACTACCTGCCCCGGATCAACGGCGCCCACGGCACCTATCAGACCCAGGTGCGGATGCTCAACGACGGCGTCGACGGCTACTTCATCCTCGGCCAGAACCCGGCCGTGGGATCGGCGAACGGCCGCATGCAGCGCATGGCGATGAGCCACCTCAAGTGGATGGTCGTCCGCGACTTCAGCCTCATCGAATCCGCCACGTGGTGGAAGGACGGCCCGGAGATCGCCACCGGCGAGCTGAGGACCGAGGACATCGAGACCGAGATGTTCTTCCTGCCCGCGGCCAACCACACGGAGAAGGCCGGCACCTTCACCCAGACCCAGCGGCTCGTCCAATGGCGGCACAAAGCCGTCAATCCGCCGGGCGATGCGCAGAGCGAACTCGAGTTCTTCTTCGAACTCGGCAAGCGGGTGCGGGAGAAGCTGGCCGGCTCCGAGGACCCGCGGGACCGTCCGCTGCTCGACCTCACCTGGGACTACCCGCTCGACGAGGACGGCGAGGTCGACCCCGAAGCCGTGCTCAAGGAGATCAACGGGTACTTCATCGGCGGTGAGCGCGACGGCCAGCCGCTGGAGAACTTCAACCAGATGACCGACGACGGCACGACCGCCGGCGGCTGCTGGATCTACGCGGGCATCTACGCCGGCGGGGTGAATATGGCCGCCCGGCGCAAACCGCGCACCGAACAGGACGAGATGGCCCTCGAATGGGCGTGGGCGTGGCCGGCGAACCGCAGGATCCTCTACAACCGCGCCTCGGCCGACCCCGAGGGCAAGCCGTGGTCGGAGCGGAAGCGGCTCATGTCGTGGGACGAGGACGCAGGCCGCTGGGTCGGACCCGACGTTCCCGACTTCCCTGTCGACCTGCCGCCGTCGGCGCACTCGGATGTGCCCTTCGGCGGTCCCAGCCAGCTCGACGGCGATGACCCGTTCATCATGCAGGCCGACGGCAAAGGCTGGCTCTTCGCCCCCAGCGGCATGGTCGACGGGCCCCTGCCCACGCACTACGAACCGCAGGAGTCGACGGTCGACAACCCGCTCTACCTGCAGCAGAACAACCCGCTGCGCAAGGTGATGCGCCGTGAGGACAACCTCTCCGCGCCCGGTGCCGGCTTCCCCGGCTCCGAGGTCTACCCGTACGTGTTCACGACCTACCGGCTCACCGAACACCACACGGCCGGCGGCATGTCGAGGTGGCTGTCCTACCTCTCCGAACTCCAGCCGGAGATGTTCTGCGAGGTCTCCCCGCAGCTGGCCGAGGAGCTCGGCCTCGAACCCTACGGGTGGGCGACCCTCGTCTCCCCGCGCGCGGCGATCGAGGCCCGCGTGCTCATCACGGAGCGGATGACCCCGCTGCGGATCGGCGGCCGATGGGTCCACCAGATCGGCCTGCCCTACCACTGGGGTGTCGGCGGCGACGGGGCGTGGGTCGACGGAGATTCGGCCAACGACCTCCTCGGCGTGACGATGGATCCGAACGTGTTCATCCAGAACGGCAAGTACGTCGCCGGTACCGCGATGGCGGGCAGGCGGCCGCGCGGACCCGAACTCGTCGACTTCGTCGAGAAGTTCCAGCGCGAGGCCGGGCTGAGCCCCGAATCGGGCAACGAGCTCGTCACCGTTCCCCCGGAGGTCGTCGACGAGGCGGCCGCCGCCGGATCCCCGGCATCCACGGGCGGACACAACGAACGCGGAGGCGACTCCGCCGTCGGCGTCGCCCCCGCCCGCACGTACGGGGCGGACGAGAGCGCAGGCTCCGGTCCCGCCTCGGCGAAGGGGCAGGGCGATGCCACCGGCGGCTCGGACAAAGAGACGTCGGCGTCTGCCGGCAGCCCCGATGCCGTCGGCGGCTCCGAATCCCAGGCGGGCAGCACGGACGATCGGCCGAAGAAGCGCGCCGAGGCGACCTTCGCCGTCGACGGCGACCCGACCGACGGGGACCCCGACTTCGGCTACGACGCCGAGGGCAGGCCCTACCAGCCGCCGGACCCCGACCAGCCGGCGAACGCCTGGGAGTACGAGAAGCGAGTCCGCAGACGCGACGATGAGCGCGCTGAGGAGAAGGAGGAGGACGACTGATGGCGGCACCGACGCTGGATGGCGGCACCGTCGCGGACGGCCACTGGCACGACTCGACGCATCACCGCAAGGGATTCTTCACCGACACCTCGATCTGCATCGGCTGCAAGGCCTGCGAGGTCGCGTGCAAGGAATGGAACCACAACCCGCAGGACGGCAACTTCGAGATCCTCGGGATGTCGTACGACAACACCGGGGAGCTCGGGGCGAACACGTGGCGCCACGTCGCCTTCATCGAGCAGGGCAAGGAGCAGATCGAAGCCGCCCGGGAGTCCGGACGCAAGCTCGTCAGCCTCGGCATGCCCTCGGTGCGTCCCCGCACGGATGAGACGTCCGGGCCGCAGGCGGTTCGCCCGGGTGCGGCGGGAGGCGCGGGTGCTGCCGGTCTGCCGTCGACGCCGCAGCTCGACGTCGACCTCCTCGCCCCCGGTGCCCTCGACCCGGTCGACTTCGACGGCGTCGACACGACCCCGCCGGACACCGCGGACTTCCGCTGGCTGATGTCCTCGGACGTGTGCAAGCACTGCACACATGCCGGCTGCCTCGACGTGTGCCCCACGGGCGCGCTCTTCCGCACGGAGTTCGACACGGTCGTCGTCCAGGCCGATGTCTGCAACGGCTGCGGCACGTGCGTGGCCGGGTGCCCCTTCGGCGTCATCGAACGCCGTGATGACGGCACGATCCGCCCGCCCACGGACCGCGGCGGCGAGGAGTACCCGCTCGACACCGCCGATGTGCCGAACATGCACACGGCGAACAAGTGCACGCTCTGCTACGACCGCCTCGTCGAGGGGCAGACCCCGGCGTGCGCGCAGACCTGCCCGACGACGTCGATCAAGTTCGGCGACCGCGAGGACATGGTCGCCCAAGCGCACGAACGCGTCGCCCAACTCCACGCGAAGGGCCTCACCGAGGCCCGCCTCTACGGAGCGAACCCCAAGGACGGCGTGGGCGGAACCGGTTCGGTCTTCCTCCTCCTCGACGAACCCGAGGTCTACGGCCTGCCGCCGGACCCGCGCGTCGCGACGAAGGACCTGCCCGCGATGTTCGCCACCGCCGGCTTCGCCGCGCTCGGCATGATCGCCGCGGCGGGCCTGTCTTTCCTCGGGAGCCGTCGTTCATGAGCACATCCGAATACGATTCCTACCGTCCCCCTGAGCCCGAAGGCGGCCGGAAGAAGCGTCGCCGAGGCGGTCGCGGGGGCGCCGGCGGTCCGGGCTCTGGTCGCGGGGGCGCCGGCGGCTGGCAGAACCGGGGCGCCGACGGCGGCCGCGAGATGCCGATGGTCGAGGACGTCGAGTTCACCTCCTACTACGGTCGCCCGATCGTCAAGCCGCCGCCATGGGGTCATGAGATCTCGCTCTACCTCTTCCTCGGCGGGCTCGCCGGCGGGTCGACGCTGCTCGGGCTCGGCTCGCAGCTGACCGACCGTCCCGGGATGAGGGCGGCGACGCGGTTGACGGCGATCACCGCGACCGCCGTCGGCGGTGCCGCGCTCGTCAAGGACCTCGGCCGTCCCGAGCGCTTCATCAACATGATGCGCGTGGTCAAGCTGAGCTCACCGATGAGCCTCGGCACGTGGATCCTCTCGGGCTTCGGCGTCGGGGCAGGCATCACCTCCGTCATCGAAGTCGACCGGCTGACCAGGGAGAAGCTCATCCCACTCGGCCCGTTCCGGAAGCTCCTCCACGCCCTCGAACTGCCTGCGGCCCTCGAGTCGGCGCTGTTCGCGACCCCGCTGGCCGCGTACACGGCGGTCCTCCTCGGCGACACCGCGGTGCCGACATGGAACGCCGCCGGACGCAACGGTCTGCCGTTTGTGTTCGTGTCCTCGGCGTCGCTGGCTGCCGGGGGTGCGGCGATGGCGCTCTCGCCGGTGCGGGAGGCCGAGCCGGCGCGGCTGCTCGCGCTCATGGGATCGGCCGGGGACATGTATGCGATGTCGCGGATGAAGAAGCGCATGCATCCCGTCGAGGTCGAGCCCATGGAGGACGGCGAGCCGGGACACAAGCTCCACCGGGCCGAGAAGCTCCTCATCGCGGGGGCCATCGGCGCCGCCGTCGTCGAGGTGGGTGCCCGGGTGTTCGCGAAGAAGCTCGGTTCACGAGCCGGGGACAAAGCGCTCGGTGCGGCCAAGGGAGCGGCGTCCGGACTGGCGTCGAGTCTCGTCTCCGGAGTCGCGGGTCTCACCTCGTCGAATGCCGCCAAGGGTGCAGCCGCGTCGGGGGCCGCGGGACTCGCAGCTTCGGGCGCTTCGACGATGGCTGCGAACAAGGTCGGTCGGAGCTGGAAGACGCGGGCTGTGCTGCGGACGCTGTCCGTGGTCAGCGGTACGGCACTGGCCGCCGCCTCGGCGTACACGCGCTTCGGCGTCCTCGAGGCCGGCATCGAGTCGACCAAGGACCCGCGCCACGTCATCGAACCCCAGCGCGCTCGCCTCGCCGAACGCCGCGCCCAGGGCATCACCGACGACTCGATCACCACCGGCTGGTAGGGGAGCGGCCGGTCGCGGGTCGCTTCGGCTCGTGAATCCTGGACGCTGAGTGCCGATTCTGGAGTCCGAGATCGACACTCAGCGTCCAGGATTCGTGGGCGTGGAAGGCGGCGAAGCCCCGCCCGTCACTCGGCGTGTGCGCCTCACTCACGCTCCACGGCTCACACGATCTGCACGAGCACGCCTCACCCGTGGCGCGTAATCCTCGGTGTGGCTGCACGTCCTACAGTTCACTTCGCACGCACCACCTCGAGCTCGACACACCACCCGTCTACGGGTGGTTCATGCCGCTGAGCATGAGGGCTGCGGGCTGAGCGGTCGGAAGCACCCCGACCGTCGACGGCAATCCGACGATCGGCGGCGCGCCGACGGACGGCCCTATTCGCCGAGGAGGCGGTAGAGTGGTCGTCTTCGGCAGGCGTTCTCGGTCCCTCCGGTGGGCCACGCGGGGGCAAACGACAGCGACAGGTGAAGGTGAGTCGGGGATGAGACGAGAATGGGGGCTTGTGTCGGCCGGAACGGGGGCGGCGCTGGTGTGCTTCGTCATCGTCGGTGTGCTTGGACAGCGCATCACCGACTTCTCCGAGTTCACACCTGCCACGCTGAGCTGGTGGGCCGTCTATTCCCTGATCTTCGCCGCACTCTTCGTCTCGGCAACGGCATGCGCGCGCATCTGGGCATCGGTTTCAGGTGCCTCGGTCCTCGCGACGGTGACCTGCATCAGCGCGTGGGTCGCGGTCTCCTTATTGTTAGTGTTGCCGCTGTTCATCGATGCGTCGTTCGGCTCATCGTTCGATGCGTCGAGCGAGTGGGGCTTCTTCTCTCTCGTGTGCGGCATCGTGATTGCTGGAGCCGCGGCAGCCGTGTCCTTCGGCGCCTCGTGCGTGCAACTGCTTCGGAAGGGCACGCCGGCGAACTGAGCCGGCCGGTCGCTTCGGCCTGCGAATCCTGGACGCTCAGTGCCGATTCTGGAGCCTGAGATCGACACTGAGCGTCCAGGATTCGTGTGCGCACCGCCCAGGCGGCGCCGCGGAACGTCACCCACAGAACGTCACCTGCGGGCGGTAGGGGCCTCCCACAACACGTCGCCGTCGACGATCGTCGTCAGCACGGTGGCCTCGAGCAGCTCGTCGCGGGCCCCGGTGAAGGGGTCGACATCGACGATGACGAGATTCGCGCGCCCACCGGGCACGATCCGACCGACACCATCGGCGAAACCGCCCGCCTCGGCGCCGGCCCGGGTCAGCCCGTCGAGCGCCTGCGCCGGAGTGAACGCCCGCTCGGGATGGTAATAGGCGGTGCCGGGCACCAAGGCAGAGCGCGTGGTCAGCGCGACGAAGAGGTTCTGCGCTGTCTCGTGCGGCGCCGTCGGCGCATCCGTGCCGAGGGCGATCGGCACCCCGGCGGCGCGGAACTTGTGCCACGGGAACCCGGTCTCGGCCCGCCCATCGCCGAGCATCGCCTTCCAATTGCCCATGATCGCCGGATCGCAGTGGACCGGCTGCATCGACGCGACCAAGCCGAGCGCCGCCATCCGCCGAATCGTCTCATCGGTCACCGACTCGAGGTGCTCGATCCGCGGAGTCCGGACCCGCGGGCCATTGACGCGGATGCACTCCTCGACCAGATCGAGCGCGATCTCACTCGACCGGTCGCCGATCGCGTGCATCGCCAACTGGAGTCCCTCGGCATCGGCGGCGACAGCGACCGGGGCCGCGGTCTCGAACGACCAGATCGGCTCGGCATTCGACCCATCGGCATACGGTGCCCGCATGGCCGCCGTGCACGCATCGATGACGCCGTCGAGGATGAACTTCACCCCGACGATCCGGAACGACTCCGCGGCCGGCAGTTCGGCGACGAGGTCGCGCACCTCGGCGGCCCGGGCGACCGCGGCGAGATCGGCCTCCGGATCCCCGGTCGGCCGCAGCAGCCAGTGCGCGGTGACGGGGAACGGCAGTCGCCCGTCGCGCTCGAGCAGCCTGAGGAACGTCGCGAGCTCCGTCTCCCCGAGCGCCATATCCGTCGCCGCGGTCACCCCGTTCTCGAGGTAGACGCGGAACGCCGTGTCGAGGAACCGGTCGCGGTCAGCGTCGGTGACGATCTCGTCGAGGTAGGACCACACGTACTCGATCGCCGCGTTCTCCAGCAGGAATCCGGTCGCCTGGCCCGCTTCGTCGCGCACGATCGTGCCCCCGGGCGGGTTCGGGGTGTCCGCGTCGATGCCCATCGCTCTCAGCGCCGCCGTGTTCACCCACGTCGAGTGGACGTCGTTCGAGTCGAGGACGACCGGGATGTCGTCGATGACCTCGTCGATCATCGCCGCCGTCGGCTCCCCGCCGGGGATCGCTTCGAACATCCAGGATGCGCCGAGGAGGTACGGCGCCTCCGGATTCGCCTCCCGTGCCCGCCGCAGCCGGTCCTGGATCTCCGACAGCGTCGCGGCATCGCGCAGCTGCACCTTGTCCAGGGCCTGTCCGAACATCGCCAGATGCGTGTGCGCCTCGACGAATCCGGGGGACACGAGCGCACCGTCGAGGTCGACCACCTCGGCGCCCTCACCGGCGACTTCGGCGACGGCCCCACCGTCCCCGACGGCGAGGAGGCGTCCGCCGTCGACGGCGACCGCCTCGGCGAGGGGGGCGTGCTCATCCCCGGTGAAGACGGTGGCGTTGGTGAAGACGGTGGTCATGGTGTCCTTCCGTGGTGCGGTTGGGGTGGTGGCTCGCCGAGGCGACAGCTCAGTGGGAGGCGACCAGTCAGTCGGTGGAGGCGGATGGGTCTGCGGCGGCCGGTCGGTCTGCGGCGGCGGGCCGGTCGGAGGTGTCCTCGCCGAGGTGGCTGAGGGTGCGTTCGACGCTCGTGGAGACGCGGGCGATGAGCACGGTCGGAATGATGACGACGAAGCTGACGATGCCCATGATGAGCCCGAAGTTCGCGATCCCCACGGATTCGATGACCCACGCGCCGATGATCGGGGCGAAGCTCGAGCCGACGATGTAGGCACCGATGAGCGGACCCGACCAGCTGCCGCGCGCATCGAGACCGGCGGCGGTGGCGATGAAGAGGACGAACGCGAACGCGTAGACCGTGTTGACGACGATGATGAGGATGCCCAGGGTCTGCGCATCCGTGGTCATGCCGATCCAGATCTTCGTCACCCCGCCGAGGAGGAGGGCGACGGCCAGCGGCACTGCCCGTCCGATCCGGGTGCCGAGGAGGGTGACGACGAGCATCGCCGCCGCTCCGACTCCGGCCGCGGCGCTGAGGGCGAACCCGAGGCTCTGCTCGCTCATCCCCACGGCGTCGCCGAGGACGGGAGCGAGCGTCCACACGGAGTCCTCGCTCGTGCCCCAGACGGGGAAGACGATGAGGATGCCGATGCCGGCGATGATGACGCGCCGCGGGGTGGGCGCGGAGGCCGGCGCCTCAGCGACGATCTCGGCGGTCGAGTAGTCAGGGGTGTCGGGCAGCCACACGGTCACGGCGAGGCTGATGGCTGCGAGCAGCGCGAGCGCCCCGAAGACGGTGATCTGGGCGAGGCCGAGGATCGGGATCACCGCGAGGACGACCATGACGAGGAGGCGGTTGACGACGCCGCTCGTCGCGCTCACCCGGTTGGGGTTGCGCACCGCGGCGATGGCCGCGCCCGAGGCGGAGATCGCGGTGCCCACCCCGGCCCCGCCGGCGATGAACCCGGTGACGACGAGACCGGGGGTGCCGGCGAAGGCGGCGACGAGGAAGCCGGCGATCGCGATGACGAGGCCGATCGAGGCGAGCGTGCGCCGGTGGGCACCGGAAGCGAACCGGGAGGTGGCGAGGCCGACGACCGCCGAGGCGAGCAGGGCCCACGTGAGGATGTTGCCCGAGGCGATGACGTCGAAGCCGACGTCTTCGAGCACGGACATGATGAGCGGAGCGAGATTGGCCATCATCAGCCCGGCGAGGGAGACGAGGAAGATCGACGCGCCGTTGCGCAGCCCCAGCGGTACGCGCGGATCGTCGGCGACGACCGGTGATGATGGACGTGAACTCATGGTGGCCCCTTTGCCGATGGGTGACGCTCTCGGTTAACCGAAAACTTTTCGGTTAACTAGTATGGTGCAGGTTACATCCGCCGGTGTCAATCCTTCGGGGCCGTCGTCCCTTCGGGGCCGTCGGCCGTCGACTCGGAGACACCGGCGCCCCGGTGACACCGCCGACCCGCAGACAGGGAGTGAGCATCCATGGCCCGACCGTCCTCGCCGCTGCTGAGCCGAGAGAAGATCGCGCTCGCCGCCATCGCGATGATCGATGCCGGTGAGGAGCTGAAGATCCAGCCGCTGGCGAAGAAGCTCGGCGTCAGCCTCTCCTCGCTCTACCACCACGTCGACGGCCGCGAGGGCATCGTCCACGCGATGCGGGAGGTCCTCAGCCGCGAGTACGCGTTCGCGCCCCCGCCGGAGGGAGCCTGGCAGGACACCCTGCGGGCCGGAGTCGGTGCCCTGTGGCGGCTCTACGCGGACCATCCGCGAGTGCTCATCCACCTCCTCGGCGTGACGATCCAGGAACCGCAGACCCTGCGCCTCTACGAATCGCTCGTCGTCAGCCTCAGGCGGGCGGGACTGCCCGAGGACGAGATACTGACGACCGTCGAAGTCCTCGACGCCTTCGCCTTCGGGATCGCCATCGACGCGCTCTCGCCGACGGAGATCTTCGCCCCCGACACCCCTGACTCTCCACTCGCCGGCCTCATCGACGACCATCCGACCGGCACCGCACGCAACGAACGGGTCTACCGCACCGGTCTCGATCTCATCATCACCGGCATCGAGGCGCGGGTCAGGTGAGGATTCAGCGGGCGTGACCCTCGTGCGTGAACGTGTTCACCGCACCCGGATGCCCGAACCCGCGACGGTCTCGCCGATGACGGGGTACCCGGGCAGTTCGCCGACGACGAGGAGGCCGCCCGAGGTCTGCGCGTCCGCGAGCAGGAGGAGGTCCGCCTCGGTGACGGTGTCGCCGGCGGTCAGGTGCGGGCGCACCCAGTCGAGGTTCCGGCGGGTGCCGCCGGAGACGTAGCCGGCCGCGATCGACTCATCGACGCCGCCGAGGCGGGGCACCGCGTCCGCATCGATGACCGCGCCGACGCCCGAGGCTCGGCACATCTTGAACAGGTGCCCGAGCAGGCCGAACCCGGTGACATCGGTGGCCGCGCGGATCCCCGCGGCCACGGCCTGCCGGGAGGCATCGGCGTTGAGCTGCGTCATCGTCGCGATCGCCTCGGGGAAGACCTCACCGGTCTGCTTGTGCCGGTTATTGAGGATGCCGACGCCGATCGGCTTCGTCAGGGTGATCGGCAGGCCCGGCTGCGCGGCATCGTTGCGCATGATCGCCTCGGGATGGGCGACTCCGGTGACGGCCATGCCGTACTTCGGTTCGGGATCGTCGATCGAGTGCCCGCCGGCGACCGGACAGTTCGCCTCGGCGGCGATGTCGAGGCCCCCGCGCAGCACCTCGGTGAGCAGCTCCATCGGCAGGACCTCGCGCGGCCACCCGACGAGGTTGATCGCCGTGACCGGGGTGCCTCCCATCGCGTAGATGTCGGAGAGCGCATTGGCCGCCGCGATCCGCCCCCAGTCGTAGGCGTCGTCGACGACGGGGGTGAAGAAATCGGCCGTGGAGAGGACTGCGAGGTCCTCGCGGATGCGCACCGCTGAGGCGTCGTCGCCGTCGTCGAGACCGACGATGACCTCGGGGTTCGTCTGCCCGGTCAGGCCGCGGACGGCGTCCTCGAGTTCGCCCGGGGGGATCTTGCACGCACAGCCGCCGCCGTGGGCGAAACCGGTGAGGCGGTACTCCGTGACATCGCTCGAAGTGTCCATGTGCGCGAGCCTAGCAGGGAGCCGTGGACGAGTTCACGGGGTCCGAATCGTCGTCTGCGCATCCACCTCGGCGACGATCTTTCCGGGGTTGAGATTGCGTCCCGGGTCGCTCGCCCGGAACAGCGAGTCGACCATGAACGCACCGGCGGGGCTGATGTCGTCGACGATCCACGGACGATGCTCGGTGCCGACCCCGTGATGGTGGGACAGGCCGCCGCCGGAGTCGATGAACTCCTGCTGCACGGCATCCTTGACCTGCTGGTACTCCGCAAGAGCGGTGTCCTCGTCGGTGTAGGGCACGGCGAACGTGAAGTAGAGGCATGCCCCGCCGTGATAGCTGTGCGACATGTGGCAGAACATGAAGCCCGGGCCGCCCTGAGACCTGCGCACCTGCGTGAAGCGTTCGTGCACGCGCGCATGCATGTCCTTGAGGTTCGCCCACGTCACCCCCGTCTCGCACACGTCGCCGAAGACTCGGTAGTTGAGGAGGAAATCGCGCAGGTAGGGGGTGTCGAACTTCTTCTGGTCGTAGATCGCTCCCGGCCCCGTTCCCAGGCTGATGCCCCCGCGGCCCGAGACGATCCGTTTGACCTCGGACCGCTCCCGGCCCACGTGCTCCTTCGATCCTTCGAAGCAGACGTAGGACAGGCACATCCCCTCCGTCGTGTCCCAGCCGCGGGCGCGCAGATACGCGAACAGGGCATCCTGTCCACGGGCGCTGACCTTGGACTTCACCGTCGTCGGCTGCGAGACCATGGCGAGGCTGAACCGCGTTTCGGGCCCGTCGGAGAGCCGGGTGAACGTGGGGCTGACCTCGGAGCGTGCGATGTCGTGCATCGCTTCAACCCCGCTCGCCCAATCCGGGTAGAGGTACGCGACGACCTCCCTGACCTCGGGCCTGCGGTGGATCTGGACCGTGCATTCGGTGATGACGCCGAGGCGGCCCTCACTGCCGAGGATCATCTCGTGGACCGAGGGACCCGAGTCCCGACCGGGGATCGGCTTGCTCACGACGACCCCGCGCGGATGGACGACGCGCATCCCGCGCACGATGTCCTCGATGTCACCGTACTTGTCCGACTGCATCCCCGACGATCGGGTCGCAGCCCACCCGCCGAGGGTCGAATAGCTGAACGAGTCCGGGAAGTGCCCCATCGTCCATCCCCGGACATTGAGCTGTTCCTCGAGGTCAGGGCCATAGGCACCGGCTTCGACCCGGGCCAGGCCCGAGTACTCGTCGACCTCGAGGACCCGACGCATCCGCCCGAGGTTGAGGGAGACGATCGGCCGCTCCTCGTCCGGATCCGGGGTGACCGATCCGGAGATGCACGAGCCGCCGCCGTAGGGGATGAGCACGAGGTCGTGGTCGAGGACGATGTCGAGGACCTTGGCGACCTCGTCCTCGCTGCCGGGGTGGACGACGACATCGGTGAGCCGGGGCATGATCCCGTTGCGCACCCGATAGAGATCGGGCAGAGACCGTCCGAAGGAATGGATGACGCGCAGCTCGTCGTCGGTGCTGACATTGACCGCTCCGACCGCCTCGGCGAGGGCGCTCTGCAGTGGGGCGGGCAGCCGGGACGCGGGAACCTCGACCTCGGCGAGATCCGGGGTGCGCGGGCGCGGAGCATTCCACAGGTCGAGGCCGACCTTCTCCTTCGCGATCGCCGCGAACGCCGGCTTCGTCTCCCAGCGGAACTCGACGCCCTCGGCGCCCCAGCCCCACCAGCGGTGCCACCTGACCTCATCGACACTCAGGGGTGCGCTCAATTCCTCATCCTCTCATCCGTGGTGTGCTCTCGATCCTCGCCGAGGCGGTCCCGAGTCCGCGGCCGATGCTGCCGGGGGATCGGGACGGTCGTCCGATGGTGGTGCGCGGTCTGCTCCCGAGCCCGGGTGGAGGTGTGCGGCTCCTCACCCGGAGCGAGCCGCTCGTGCCGGTGAGCCAGCCGCGGCACCCCGATGGAGTCCGCCCCGGAGTCGAAGAGATCCTCGACGAGGCACTGGACGCGGGCGGTGAGCGCAGGCAGCGATTCCCCGGGACGGGGGATGACGGGCTCGCCGAGGACGACGCGCACCGGAGGCCGGCCCGGCACCGGCCAGCGGGCGCCCTTGGGCATCGCCTCGAACCCGCCGACGACGGCCGCGGGAACGATCGGCACTCCCGCATCGACGGCGAGTTTGACCGCACCGACCTTGAAGTCGGCGATGACGCGGTCCCGCTGCCGACCGCCCTCGGGGAAGAGGAGGACGGGCACGCCGGCGCGCAGGAGCGCCCGAGGCACGTCAGAACTGCCGCGGGAGCCTTCGCGGTACACGGGGAAGGCGTTGAACAGACTGCGGACGAAGAGCCGTCTGGACCAGACGGTGAAGAAGTAGTCGAAGGCGACCCCGGTGGCGAGGAAGCGGGCCTGAGAGCGGGGCAGGCTCTGGGCGATGAGCGGCGCGTCGAGATGCGACGTGTGGTTCGCGATGACGAGGAAGCCCTCGTTGAGTCCGCGGACCCGCGGCTCGGTGACCACCGTCGGATTGATCGTCGAGACGACGAGGGAGCGGAAGAGGACACGCTGCAGGAGGGCGCGCAGCAGGGCACGGGGTCGGGAGCGGTACTTCGCCGTCGACACCGGCTGCGGGGAACGGGACGTTTCGGAGGTCATCACCCGCTGTTCGGAGCCGACAGCGGATCCGGATGCCTCCTCGGCGAAGGAAATCCTCCGTGCTGAACTCCGCAGCGATCGCACGCGTCCCGGCCGCAGAAGTCCCGACCTCCGCGGTCCCGACCGCACGGGCAGGCGCGGGCCCACGGGATCAGTTCTCCCGGTTCCGCCGTGAGGTGAGCAGGTGCGAGAGCCGGTGGATGACCGGGCGGGGAGCGGCGCGCAGGGCGGAGACGATGACCTTCCAGCGCAGCTGCGGGACGCTCACGGTCCGCCCGCGCGCGACGTCGCGCAGACACTCCTCGACGAGGTCGTCGGGGTCGAGCCAGAGGAGATCGGGGATCGAGGTGCCGGCGATGCCGGCGCGCGAATGGAACTCCGTGCGGACCCATCCGGGCACGAGGGCGGTCACCTGCACCCCGGTCCCGGCCGTCTGCACGGACAGGGATTCGGAGTAGTTCTGCGCCCACGCCTTGATCGCGGTGTAGTTGCTCTGGGTGAGTCCGGCGCTCACGGAGCACACGTTGATGATCCACCCGCGCCCGCGCAGGCTCATCGCGCGGGCGGCCGCACCGCCGAGGACGAGCACCGCCCGCTGCATGACCTCGAAGCCGCGATCGTGCTGCCGCAGGTCGGGGTCGAGCAGGCTCGAGCGGACGGAGAATCCGGCGTTGCTGATGAGGATGTCGATCGGGCGCCTCGACCCGGGGGATTCGATGCGGGCGGCCACCTCGGCCTGCGCGTCACGGTCGGAGAGGTCGGCGACGATGGTCTCGACGTCGATCCCCGTGCTCGCGCGCAGGTCCGCCGCGAACTCCTCGAGCCTGGCCCGGTTGCGGGCGACGAGGACGAGGTCGACGCCGCGGGCGGCGAAGGCGCGCGCGAACGCGGCGCCGATCCCGGCGGTTCCGCCGGTGATGAGAGCAGCATGCATACTTGTCACCATACAGTGACCCGGGTCATACTCGCTGATGACTGGACAATGACTTCCTTCGCCGTCCCATCCAATTCGGCACCGGCTCCGAATCAGACTCCGAAACCGTTTCCGCACGACCCGATAGGCAGCAGATGACACCGAGCCGCATTCTTCTCACCGGTGCGACCGGATTCCTCGGCCAGGCGGTCCTCCAGGCTCTGCTCGAGAGCCGACCGGAGGACACCGTCACCGTTCTCGTGCGTCCCCGGGGGACGCAGACGGGACGCGACCGGGTGGAGAGGCTCCTGACCAGGCCCGTGTTCGCCGACTGGATCGCCCGGGCCGGTGAGGACGCCGTCGCCGAGGCGCTGCGGTCGCGAGTCGAGGTCCTCGAGGGCGATCTCTCCGCGCTGCCGCCGCTGCCGGAGTCCGTGGGCACCGTCATCCACTCCGCCTCGAGCGTGTCGTTCGATGCGCCCATCGACGAGGCGTTCGAGACGAACGTCGGCGGGGTCGAGAACCTCTACCGGGCGCTGCTCGAGACCGGCCAGGACCCGCACGTCATCCACGTCTCCACCGCCTACGTCGGCGGGATCTCGAAGGGCGTGGCCCTCGAACGCCGGCTGACCCACACCGTCGATCACCGCGCCGAGCACACGGCGGCGAAGCTCGCGCGCGAGCGCGTCGAAGCCGAATCGCGGACCCCGGAGAACCTCCGTGCCTTCCTCCGCAGCGCCCGGGCGCAGAGTTCGCGGATGGGCCCGAAGGCCGTCGCCGCAGCCGCCGAGGCCGCTCGGCAGAAGCACGTCGAGGACCGCCTCGTCGACTTCGGACGCACCCGCGCCGAGTCGCTGGGCTGGACGGATGTCTACACGCTGACCAAGGCGATGGCCGAACGCGTCGCCGAGGAGGAATGGGCCGAGACCGGCCACCGCGTCTCCTTCGTCCGCCCGTCGATCATCGAATCCGCGCTGCGGCACCCGCGGCCGGGATGGATCGACGGCTTCAAGGTCGCCGATCCGCTCATCATGGCCTACGCGAACGGCAGCCTCTCCGAGTTCCCCGGCCACGCGGACTCCGTGCTCGACATCATTCCCGTCGACTTCGTCGTCAACGTCATCCTCGCCCTCGTCGACCGTGATCGTCCGGTGAGGGGCGAACCCACCACCGCCGAGGCGGGGGCGGAGTACTTCCACGTCGTGTCCGGGACGAGCAATCCGCTCCCGTTCCACCACATGGTGAGCACCGTGCGCGAGTACTTCCTCGACCGACCGCTGCCCGATCCCGACGGCCAGCCCACCGAAGTGCCGGAGTGGAGCTTCCCGAACTCCGAGCTCATCGAACAGCGGATCCGACTCAAGGAGCTGAGCACACGGGCGGGTCGCAGCATCGTCGACCGGCTGCCCTCCTCGCGCCGCACCCGGCAGTGGGCCGCGCGGCTGGGCCGCATCGACTCCGGGCTGCGGTCGCTGCGTCAGTTCGCCGACCTCTACCGTGCGTACACGAAGACGGAGATGGTCTTCGACGACGCCGCGACCCGGGCCCTCCAGGCGCAGCTGCCGCCCGGGCATCCGCGTCGCTTCGACGTCACCGAGATCGACTGGGAGCGGTACTTCAAGGACATCCACCTGCCGGCTGTGACGGAACTGACCCGCAGCTACGCCCGGAAGCGCAGCCGCACCTCCGCCCGGCAGACCGGTCCCTCGCCGATCGCCCCGGCCCCGGATGCGCTCGCCGTCTTCGATCTCGACGGCACGGTGATCTCGACGAACATCGTCCGGCAGTACGCGTCCGTGGTCCGCGCGACCCAGCCGCCGCACCGCTGGCCGGCCGCCCTGGCCGGCATCGCCGGGATCGTCCCGGGCCTGCTGCGGGCCGAATCCCGTGACCGGTCGGAGCTCATCCGCATGGTCAATCGCCGGTACAGGGGGTACCGCATCGAGCAGCTGCGCGAGGTCATCGCGGGCGGGCTCGGTGAGCGCATCCGCAGCTCGATCCGCCCTCAGGCACGCACCCTCATCGACGAACACCGCGCCGCCGGGCATCGCACGGTCCTCGTCACCGGCGCCCTCGAAGTCCTCGTCGAACCGCTTGCCGACCTCTTCGACGAGGTGGTCGCCACCCGCATGGACGTCACGGACTCGGGAGTCCTCTCCGGCTACCTCGCAACACCGCCGCTCGTCGACGAGGCCCGCGCGAACTGGCTGCGCAAGTATGCGAGCGGGATCGGCGCGGACCTGGGGAAGTCGACCGGCTACGGGGATTCGCTGGCCGATGCGGCGTGGCTCGAACTCGTCGGCGAACCGATCGCCGTCACCCCCGACCTCGGCCTCTACGGACTCGCCCTGAAGCGGCGATGGAAGGTGCTCGAATGGTGATGCGTGAGATACGCAGGGCGACCGATGTCGAGCATCCGCCGGGGCACGTCGACGGACGGCTGTTCTCCGACCCCGAGCATCCGACGGTGCTTGTCACCGACTTCGACGTCCCGGGTTACCTTGCGCAGGCCAGAGGGCGGATCGTCGTCGACGCCGCGAGTCTCGACCTGTCCGCTGAGACGGCCCGTGACCTCGGGTTCCTCTGGCGTCTGGAGAACTCCGCCCTCGCGGAGACCAGGGCGATGCTCGCCTCGTGGACGGCGAACGAAGCGCGCATCACCGCGTTCGTCACCGCGTGGGGCTACGAACGCTACTGGTTGGCGCGGGCGCTGCGCGATCTCCTCGACGCTGGTGGATTCGACCGGTCCGCTCCCCGGGCGCAGACCCTGTCGACGCGGCTGCGCGGAGTCTGGGTCGAACGCGGCCTGCCGATCGTCGCGCCGGTGCTCGGGGGAGCCGTGAAGGAGCCCATCACCGCAGGTCAGATGGCCCGGCTGGCGCTCCAGGAAGGTGCGCTGCAGGTCGCCGAGCAGGCACTGCTCCCCCGGCTGACCGGGGAGGCTTCCCGCGTCGTCGCCGAGGTGGTCGACCGGCGCGATGAGATCGTCCGGTTCTTCCGCACCGAGGCGGCGGCCCGCATCACCCGATCGCGCCCCGAGGCCGTCCTCGCCCGCGCCCACCTCGGGTGGCCGTGGGCGCCGCTGCGGGTCGTCGGCGTGCCCGATCCCGAGGAGACGGTCGCTCTCGCGAGTCTCTTCTCAGACGGGGCCGATCGGCGGGCGCTGACAGCCTCCGATGCCGAGATCGGCGGGCTGCTGCCCGGGGACCCGCAGCCCTCGGTGGTCCAGGTGCGGGCGGCGCTGCGGGCACAGCGCCGAGTCACGGGGCGCGCGCGGCGCCGAGCGCGCACGCGGCACCGAGGCGACAGCAGTGGAGTTCTGCGCGGGCTGAGGTCCGCGGTACGAGTGGGGAGTGGGAATGGCGTTTGACTTCGACGGCTATGCCGAGACGTCCGAGGCGGTGCGATGGTCGGACCTCGACTTCGACCTCTTCGACGATATGCCCCTCGATCCGGACACGCTGCGCTCTGTGCGCTACATGTGCGACGTCGAATACCATACGACGTGCTTCGTCCGGGAGCTGCTCGTCACCCCTTCCCATCGCG
Source organism: Brevibacterium ammoniilyticum (assembly GCF_038429965.1). NCBI lineage: Bacteria > Bacillati > Actinomycetota > Actinomycetes > Micrococcales > Brevibacteriaceae > Brevibacterium > Brevibacterium ammoniilyticum. Next base: position 179,163 of record NZ_BAABNP010000006.1, on the reverse strand, counting down.
AAGACGCTCCGGCGGCGTTCATGACGATGTGGAACCGGGAGGAGTTCTGGCACGGTGAGGCGCTGGCCGCGGTGCTTCAGAAGCACGGCATCCACGTCGACTACGACGAGATCAAGGCCAAGCGCGCGGGCCTGGGCTGGAAGCTCGCGCTCGGACCGGCCAAGCAGTCACTGGTGGCGAACATGGTCGGCTCCGACTTCATCGCCGTGCACATGGCGTGGGGTGCGGCCAACGAGCTCTCGGCCACGGCAGGGTATCGGCGGATGGCGGCGATGCAGGACCACCCCGTGCTCTCACCGCTGCTCGAGCGGATCGCGAAGCAGGAGACGCGCCACGTCGCCTTCTACTCGACCCAGGCCAGAGAGCGTCTTGAGGACAACCCGCGGGCGCAGAAGATCGTGCAGCTGGCGCTGGGCAAGCTGTGGAAGCCGGTGGGCTCGGGCATGATGGACGACGCGGAGGTCAAGCACGTGATGTCCTACCTCTTCCGCGGCCAGAGCGACGAGGTCGACAAGCTCGACAAGCGCGTGCAGAAGCTGCCCGGCCTCGGTGAGCTGACGATCTTCCGCAATGCCTTCGCCCGACTCGGCATCGACTGAGGGCAACCCAGGCATCGCCCAGGGAACTCACCCGTCCGTGACCGCCGTGAGCGTGCGCAGCAGCGAGTCGATGGACTGCTCTCCGACGCGGGCGCGCCACCGCGCGATCTCCTCGCGGAAGGCGCGGGCCGACCGCTCGAGCATCTCGATCCCGCGATCCGTGGGCACGAGGACGATCGCCCGTCGGTCCGTGGGATCCGCGGTGCGCTCGACGAGTCCGAGAGCGGTGAGGGCCTTCGCCGTCTGTGTGGCCGCCTGCTTCGAGACGCCGAGGCGCTGACCGAGTTCGGCGCTCGTGCACCCCGCGCTGATCGCCTGCATCGCGAACCCGTGGACGGCGCGGATGCCGGGGAACCCCTCCGCGGCGAGACGCGCATGCACCGCGTCAACGAGGGAGTCGAAGGCGGCGGAGAGGAGGAAGGGGAGGGAGAGGTCGTCGGCCGGATCCATGGACTCCATCCTAGGCCTTGTGGTCAATGCCGTTGACGATATATGGTCAATGTCATTGACTATCAAGGAGGATTCATGCCCCATCTCACCGCACGGACCGCCCGCACCTTCACGACCCACGGCGTGACGTTCACGTCCTTCGCCGGCAGCGCCACGGGAGCCGAGAGCCTCGGTGCGTGGCGCGCCGACTTCGCACCCCGCACCCCCGGCCTCGCCCACACGATGAGCGAGGAGGAGGTCCTCCACGTGCTCACCGGCACCCTCGACATCGAGCTCGCCGAGGACTCCTTCACCGTCGTCGCGGGCGAAGCGGTGATCGTTCCGGCGGGCGAGCGCTTCCGGGTGAGCAACGAGACCGACGAGCCCGCCCAGGCATGGGTCGTCACGCCCCTCGGGATGACGGCGACCCTCGAGACCGGGGAGGCGATGACCCCACCGTGGGCGCAGTGAGACCCGGACCCGGCGGGGATCGGCCCCCGCCTCGGCGGCTCACAGCAGCTTCGTCGGGTCACCGGGAGCTCCGGCCTCGGGGTGGGCGGTGGTCGCCCCGAGGCCCTTCGTCAGCCGGTCGACGAGGGGTTCGTTGATGTGGGCGGAGAAGAACGCGATGAGCGGGCCGACGAAGAACGCGGTCATGATCGTGCCCACGCCCACCGGTCCGGAGACGAGGAGGGCGCCGACGAGGACGATGAGGTCCTGGGGGACGCGCACCCGCTGGTACTTCCAGCCGGTGCGGTCGACGATGATCGGCGCGATCGCATCGTAGGGGGCGGTGCCGACGCCCGCGGAGATGTACCCGCTGGCCCCGAACGCGAAGACGAGGATGCCGATTGCGAAGAACAGGGCGGCCATCGCATGGTTGCCGGGGGCGACGGCCAGCGGTGCGAGCAGGGCCGCGAACACTTGGATGAAGAACCCGGTGAGCGTCATGTTGATGAGCGTGCCGACGCCGATGTAGCTGCGGGCGAAGATGAGCACGGGGATGAAGAGGATCGCGTTGCTCAGCAGCTGATACGCACCCAGGCTCCACCCGATCTTCTCGCTGATGCCGATGTTGAGCGCGGTGTAGGGGTCGACGCCGACGCCGCCGGTCTCGAGGATCGCCGCCCCGAGTCCGATGAGGATGACGCCGACGAGCGCGTAGAGGGCCCGGATGGCGCGGCAGCGCAGCGACCAGTCCTTCTTGGACGGGGATGTCGCCGAGGTGTTCATGGTGGTGCTCCACAGGTGCGGTTGAGGGGTCGGCTGGGGTGGGTAACGGGTTGGCTGCGGGGGATGCAGGGCGCCCGGGCCTGTGCCGAGCGCCCGACGCTCAGGCCTGGAGGTCGATGACGACCTTGATGTCTCCGCGCTCGTGGTCGAAGGCCTCGAGCGCCCTGGTCAGCGGCACGGTGCGGGTGATGAGCGAGGACAGCCACTGTCCGTCGGCGGCCGCAAGCGCCTCGGCGGCCTGCTGCCAGTGGCGGACGTTCGCGTTGACGGAGCCGACGATCGCGACGTTGTCGAGGACGATCTGCTTGCCGATCGTCGCGAGGTCGAGGCCGGTGGGATCCTGCGGATCGTGCATGCCGAGCAGACAGACGACCTGATAGGGGATGACGGATTCGAGGATGTCGGCCAGCGTCCCCGAATCTCCGGTGGTGTCGATGACGATGTCGGGGCGCACCTCGGCGAGGATCTGCGGCAGATCGCCGACGTGGAAATGCCCGCCGAGGTCGGTGACGAGCTTCTCCTTGTTCGGCTTCTGCGAGGAGTTGACGACGTGGACCTCGAGTCCGCGCTGCCCACCGAGGAGGGCGGCGAGCAGGCCGATCGTCCCGCCGCCGACGATGACGACGGATGTCGGGTCGAAGAAGGCGCGGCCGCCGACCGTGAACACCTCGTCCCAGGCCTTCGCGACGACCGAGGTCGGTTCCATGAGGACGCCGGTGCGTCCCAGCGCGGGATCGAGTCTGATCGCGAAGTCCTGCTTGACGACCCACTGTTCGGAGCCGAAGCCGTTGAGCTCCTTGATGCCGCGTTCGGTGTATTCGCCGTTGCGGCACATGTCGAACTCGCCGTGCGCGCACGCCGGACACGGCACCGGATCGGGACGGCGGACGACCCCGGCGATGAGGTCGCCGACGGCGAAGCCCGATCCTTCCGGGGCCGCCTCGACCCGTCCGAGGGATTCGTGGCCGATGACGAGCAGGTCCTCACCGGGAGGGGCCCAGCCGTAGAGTCCGCCGTTGAGTTCGCGGTCGGTGCCGCACACCCCGATGGCGAGGCCGGTGACGAGGAGTTCGTCGTCGGCAGGTTCGGGGACCGGCACCTCGGTGACGGCGAGAGAGTCCTTCGTGCCCGGTTCGATGGTCAGTGCTCTCATCATGGTCCTTTCGGTGGGGATGGCGTGGGGGTGCTGAGCGTGGCGGGTCCTAACCGGCGAATGGGGTCACCGGCACTCCCGTGACTCCGGGGTCGGCTGCGAAGACAGCTCCGGCCTCGGGTTGGGCACCGGGGGTGAGACCTTCCTGACTCGTCGTGATGAAGAGGGTGCGCAGGTCAGGGCCCCCGAAGGTGCACGCCGTGACATTGGTGACGGGCAGGTCGACGACCTCGAGGAGGGTTCCGGCTGCGTCACGGCATTCGACGCGGGAGCCGCCGTAGATCGCCGTCCACACGTTGTCCTCGGCATCGAGGCACAGGCCGTCCGGGCCGCCGGCCGGGTCATCGGGGTCGAGGGTGAAGAGCCGGCGCGGTTGCGACAGCCCAGCGTCCTCACTCCAGTCGAAGACCCAGGTGCTGCGTGTCGGGGTGTCGTTGTAGTAGGCGCGGTCGCCCGATCTCGACCAGGCGATGCCGTTGGAGATCGTGACGTCGTCGAACACGGTCGACACGGCGCCGTCGCCGCTGATCTGGAAGAGCGTCGCTCCGCCCGCGCGCTGGTCGTAGCGCATCGTGCCGGCGAGGAACCGACCAGCCGGGTCGCAGCCGCCCTCGTTGAGGCGGATGTCGGGATCGGTGAGCAGTTCGACGAGGGGAGTCCATTCACCGCCTGCCGGGTCGTCGGAGACGCTCAGCCCGTGCTCGGTGAGGACGGCGATGCCGCCTCCTCGGCGTGGGCGCAGGCACGCGGCGACCGGCCCGGGGACGTCGAGGGCCGCGACCATGGCGGGCGTGACCGGGGTGGGGGCCGCCTCGGCGGAGGTGTCGCCCAATCCGGCGGTGAACCCTTCGGGGCCGACGGTGAGGATCCGGCCGGCGAGCATGTCGACATAGCGCAGCGTATGCGCGACGGGTGAGCCGTCGTCGGGCCACCACACGGGACCTTCGGCGTGGAAGGCGAGCGGAGGGACGAAGAGTTCTGCGCGCATCGGGCCTGCCTCGGGTAGCGGGAGCCAAGGTGCGGTCGCGCCGGGCGGTCACGACCGTGGTGACCACGCTATTGCCGCCGCTCACCTCAGTCAACGCTGCTTGTGCTGAACTCGGCTCAGAACGAGGGTCGTTCGAGTCGGCAGTGCGCCCTGCCTCGGCGCGGGCGGTGAACGATCGAGTCCGCCCCACGCGGTAGAGTTCGATCCGGAGGCGTCTGGCGTCCTGGTGGGCCCCCCGGTCTTCAAAACCGGTGAGACCGAGCATCTCGGTCTGGCGGGTTCGATTCCCGTCCGCCTCCGCCACATGCTCGGCCGACATGGATGCCTGCCGGCACGGATGTTTGTCGGCATGGGTACTTGCCGGCATGGGCGTCCGTGTCGGCGCACTCGCTCGCCGGCACAGACGACCGCGGGCACAGGGGTCCGCCGGCACATACGTCCGTCGGCACAGACGTCCCGGGACACACAGGAGGAGGCAGCCATGGTCGACACCGATCCGCGCCGGTCCATTCCGCGCACCGACCATCTCCTCGCCCTTCCCGAGGTCGCCGCCGCCCGCGACCGCCTCGGCGAGGCGACGATCCGTGCCCTCATCGCCGACGCCCAGTCCCGCGCACGCAGAGGGGAGATCCCCGTCGCCGAGGTGACCTCCACCGTCATCGCGGCCGTGACCGACCGGCAGGCCTCCTCCCTGACCCCGGTGCTCAACGCCACGGGCATCATCGTCCACACGAACCTCGGTCGCGCACCGCTCTCACCTGCGGCGATCGACGCGGTCGTCGAGGCAGCCGGGTACGTCGACGTCGAGATGGACCTCGAGTCCGGGAAGCGGAGCAAGCGCGGCATCGGCGCGAAGGAGGCGCTCCTGCGGGCCTGCCCCGCCGCCGAGGATGCGCTTGTCGTCAACAACGGCGCTGCCGCGCTGCTGCTCGCCGTCACGGCACTGCGGGGGAGCGGGGACGGTGGGTCGCCGGGTGCACCCGGCGGCGTCACGGCACGTGCCGGCGGCTCCGGTGGTTCGTCCTCTGTGACTCCCACCGAGATGGTCATCAGCCGCGGCGAACTCGTCGAGATCGGCGCGGGCTTCCGACTGCCCGATCTCATGGTCACCACCGGCGCTGTCCTCCGCGAGGTCGGCACGACGAACCGCACCCACCTCGACGACTATGCCGCGGCGATCGGTCCGGCGACTGCGAGCCTGGTCAAGGTCCACACGAGCAACTTCCGCGTCGAGGGCTTCACCGCCTCGGTCGATCTCGCCGAACTCCGTGCGCTCGCCGACGAACACGAGCTTCCGCTCATCGCCGACCTCGGCAGCGGGCTCCTCACCCCGGATCCCGCCCTCCCGTACGAACCCGACATCGACACGGCCCTGCGGTCCGGGGCCGATGTCGTCATCGTCTCCGGCGACAAACTCCTCGGGGGACCGCAGGCCGGGCTCATCCTCGGCCGGACCGAGGCCGTGCAGCGGATCGCGCGGCACCCGCTCGCTCGGGCGATGCGCACCGACAAGCTCACGCTCGCCGCCCTCGAGGCGACGATCACCGGCGCCTCGAACCCTGTCCACGACGCCCTCCACATCGACCCTGCTCACCTGCGGGAACGCACCGATGCCCTCGCCAAGGCGGTCGGCGGGACGGTCGTGACCCATGACGGTCGCGTCGGCGGTGGGGGTGCCCCGGGCGTGCCGCTGCCGGGCTGGGCGCTCGAACTGCCCGCAGAGTTCGCCGCGCCCCTGCGCCTCGGCGATCCGGCGGTCGTCGGCCGCGTCCACCAAGGCGTGTGCCTCATCGATCTCCGCTGCGTGCCGGAGTCGTCCGACACGGCCGTCGCCGAGGCGATCCGGGCCGCCGCCGACCGCCTCGGCGGCGGCGATCGGCAACCCGACGCCGGTCAACCCGACGCCGGTCAACCCAACCTCGCACGCACCGATGCCGGACGCACCGACGTGTCCGCAGGGCCGGACGACAACCTCGGCGAAGGTGCCTGATGTACGTCGTCGCAACGGCCGGACACGTCGATCACGGGAAATCGACCCTGGTCAGAGCCCTGACCGGGATGGAACCGGATCGGTGGGAGGAGGAGCGGAAGCGCGGGCTGACGATCGATCTCGGGTTCGCGTGGACGACCCTGCCGTCGGGGCGGGAGCTCGCGTTCGTCGACGTTCCCGGGCACGAGCGGTTCCTTGCCAACATGCTCGCCGGGGTCGGGCCGGCGCCGATCGTGTGCTTCGTCATCGCCGCGGACAAGGGGTGGCAGGCGCAGTCGAGCGATCACCGGGACGCGATCACGGCCCTCGGGATCGACCGCGGACTCGTCGTCATCACCCGCGCCGACCTCGCCCCCGACACAGTCGCTGAGACGGAAGCCCAGGTGAGAGCCGAGTTGCAGGGCACACCGCTCGCCGAGGCGCCGATCGTCCCGGTCTCCGCGACCACCGGTGAGGGGATGGATGAGCTCGTCGCAGCCCTCGACGCCGTCACCGCCGCAGCTCCTGCCCCGGACGCCGACGCGCGCGTGCGGCTGTGGATCGACCGCGCATTCTCGATCACCGGCGCGGGCACCGTCGTCACCGGCACGCTCACCGCGGGAACCCTGCGCGCCGGCGACCGGGTGGGCATCGTCGGCGAGACCGTCGACGTCGTCACGGGGATCCGCGGGATGCAGAGCCGGGAGTCCTCCGCCGAGGAGGTCACCCCGACCGCGCGTGTGGCCGTCAATCTCCGCGAGGTCTCCGCCGATGACATCCACCGAGGTGACGCGCTCATCACCCCGGATGTGTGGCCGCTCGTCGACACGATCGACGTCCGCCGGACGATGGGGGAGGGGCTCGACGACGGCGTCCATGAGCTCATGCTCCACATCGGCACGGCCGCCGTGCCCGTGCGCCTGCGGCCCTTCGACGCCGAGCACGCGCGGCTGACCCTCGAGCGCCCGCTGCCGCTGCAGATCGGCGACCGGATCGTGCTGCGCAATCCCGGCAGCCGCAACGTCTTCGCCGGGGTCGTCGTCCTCGACCTCGATCCGCCGGACCTGCGTCGCCGCGGCGATGGTGCCCGGCGGGCTCAGTCGTTGGCTGCGCGTCCGGTGACCGGGGATGTCCTCGCCGAGGTGGCCAGGCGTGGGGCCGTCGAGCGCGCGGTTCTCGACCGGTTCGGTATGGCGGTGTCGGGTGACCTGCCGTCGGGCGTCTTCGGGCTGGGCGGGTGGTTCGTGCATGAGCCGGCCCTTGCGGCGTGGGTGAGCGCGGCGAAGGACGTCGTGGCGAAGCAGCTCGCCGCGCAGCCGATGGCCGCAGGTGTGCCGATCAAAGCCGTGGTCGAGGCTCTGCGGCGGACGGATCCGCCGCTGCCGGGTGGGCGCGGTCATGGCAGTTCAGGATCGGGCAGTTCCGCGCGATCGAGTGACTCTGTGCGATCGAGTGGCCAGTCGGCCGGTGCCGGCGCTGCGCGGCCGGCCGCGGGTGGGGTGGCTCGGGATTCCGGCTCTCCGAGCAGCGGAACCGGCATCGGAGTACTCGTCGCCGAGGTGATCCGCCGTGCCGGTCTCGAGACCACTGACGGTGTCGTCCGCCCGCCCGGTCACACGGCCGATCTCGGTCCCGCGGAGGCGGGCGTCGCCGAGCTCGAACGGCGTTTGCAGGCAAACCCGTTCGACGCGCCTGAGGCCGATGATCTCCGGGCGCTGCGCCTGGGGGCGCGGGAGCTCGCGGTCGCCGAGAAGGCGGGACGGGTGCTGCGCCTCGGCGACGGTGTCGTCGTCTCACCGCGGACACCTGCGCAGGCGATGCGGCTGATCGCCGGCCTCGACCAGCCGTTCACGACGAGCCAGGCCAGGCAGGCGCTGGGGACGACGCGGCGCGTCGTCATCCCTCTGCTCGAGCACCTCGACTCGCGTGGGTGGACGAGGCGCGTCGACGGCTCGCACCGTGAAGTCGTGCGGTAGGCCGCCCCGAGCACGGAAGTCGCCGACCGCGAACACGATGTCCCCACGCAACGGACAAGTGCGCGGCTCTGGGACATCAACCGCGCGGTTCTCATCCGCATGCGGTGTTTGCATCCATACCAGGCGGATGAGAACCTCGCGGTGACCGACCTTTCGGCATCGGACCGCCGACGCTAGAATGTAGTGACAGTAGGTACAAGACGTGGAGGCTGCGATGACGACGATGTCGAGTCGGGAATTCAACCGCGACGTCTCGGCCGCGAAGCGCGCAGCGAAGGATGGGCCGGTGATCATCACCGACCACGGGCGACGTTCGCACGTGCTGCTCACGGCCGATGACTATGACGAGCTGGTCGCGGCAGATGAGCTCATGGGGGAACGACTCGTCATCGAAGGCGACGACGTCGACCTTGACCTGCCGGCGCGCTCAGGTTCGTCTTTGCGGGTTCCGACGCTGTGAAGTACCTCCTCGACACGAACATCATCAGCGATGCGCGCCGGAAGGGACCCTCACCGGTGACGGGTTGGCTGAGCACACAGCGGATCCGCGATCTCGCGATCAGCGCGATCACCCTGCTCGAGATCGATGTCGGGGTCCGACTGAAGGAGCGCAAAGACCCGCAAGCCGGTGCTGTGCTGCGCCACTGGTTCGATCACCAGGTGCGGGAGGCCTTCGTCGGACGAGTGCTCTCGATAGATGAGGCGGTCGCAATGAGGGCGTCGCAGCTTCACGTCCCCGACCCGATGCCCGACATGGACAGTCTCATCGCGGCCACGGCGCTCGAGCATTCGCTCACGCTCGTCACGAGGAACACCGCTGACTTCGAGCGCACCGGTGCGACGTTGCTCAACCCGTGGGACGGCTGACCGACTGACCCTCGCAAGGACTGAGCACCCCGCGCCTCTCACCCTGCGAGCGCCCCGCCCGCCAACCGCCGGACCACCTCGGTGAGGTGATGGAGGCCTGAGAGGAGGTCCTCGTCCTTCGTGAACTCCTCGAGGCTGTGCGAGACCCCGCCCACGCTGGGCACGAAGAGCATGACCGTGGGCACCGTGTCCTTCATGTTCGTCGAGTCGTGGCCGGCCACCGTCATCACCGTCGCCGAGGTGAGCCCGAGGTCATCGGCGACCGCGCGGGCCAGCTCGACGCCGTCCTCGGAGTAGGGGTTCTGATCCCAGCTGTGCTCGGCGGTGATCTCGATGTCGACCCCGACCTCCTCGGAGACCTCGGCGACCGCGGCCATGAGGGAGGCATGGGCGGCGGCGATCACCTCGGCGCTGGGGGAGCGGAGATCGAGGAGGAGCTCGACCTCGCTCGCGACGACGACCGGCGAATTCGGGTAGACGTTGAGCTCACCGCACGCGGTGTGCAGCGCTCCGGGCTCGAACTCGTCGACGAGCTCACGGGCCGCGACAACGAGCCGCGCCGCCCCGAGCAGCGCATCGCGACGGTCGGCCATGAGCGTCGACCCGCTGTGCGCCTGCGCGCCGTGGACGCGGAACTCGAACTTGTGCGCGGCCCACGTCGCATTGACCAAGCCGATGGTCACGCCTTCCTCTTCCATGCTCCGCCCCTGCTGGACGTGGATCTCGGCATACGAGGCGATCTCCGGGGCCGTGAAGTCGCCGCGCTCACCGATGGTGTCGAGCGCCTCGGCGACGGTGACCCCGTGCGGGTCGGTCGTCGCGAGTGCTGCCTCGAGGTCGGCCTTGCCGGTGAAGACGTTGCTGCCCATCATCGAGGGCTTGAACCGCGAACCCTCCTCGTTGAACCAGTTGACGACGGCGAGGTTGAATCTCGCCTGCGCGGGGTCGGCGCGCAGCTCATCGGCGATCGCGAAGCACGCGTGCGCGCTCGCCATCACCCCGTACGCGCCGTCGAAGCGCCCCGCCGTCGGCTGCGAGTCCATGTGCGAGCCGGTGAGGACGTACGGTGCCCCGGGGACGAGTTCGAGGAGGCCGAACTGATTGCCGATCGCATCCCGGTGCACGGTGAAGCCGTGGTCCGCGAGGAGCCGGGCGAACCATTTCCGCTGCTGCCCGTCGGCGGTGCTCGCCGCCTGCCGGTCGACCCCGTTCGTCCCCTCGACCGCGCCGAAGCGGGAGTGGACGGCCCAGTCGGCGAGGAAGTCGGCCTCTCGTTCGGACTGAGAGCCGGCGTCGTGTTCGGGTCGGGAGGAGGCGTAGGCGTCGGTCAGCGCGGAGGCGTCGCTGGTGGACTGGGAGGAGACATCGTCGATCGCCGAGGCGGCGCTTCCGCCGTCATTCGCCGAGGTGGGGGCTGCGGAGCCGTTTGCCGGGGTGGGGGTGTCTGCTCGCTGCGTGGGGTCGCCGGTCCGGGGAGCGGGAGTCTCGGTCATCGTGGGTCCTTTCGGGTCTGCGCGAGTCAGGGTGATGGGGAATCGGTGGGGGTGTCGTGCGCCGCGGTTGCGGTGTCGGAGGCGGGTCGGAGGTGAAACTCAGCGGGTGGGGTGGAGCCGGGTCAGGAAGTGTCTGCTGGGGGTCGCCCCGCAGTGGCTGGATGCCATCGAATCAGCCGCGCAGCGCCGGGATCAGCCGGTCTCGTCAGGTGCCGGCGGCATGGTCTCGGGGTCGATGAGGACGTGGATGAGTGCGGGACCGTCGGCGGCGAGTGCGCGGTCGAGGGCGGCAGCGAAGTCCTCCGTCCGCTCGACGCGTTCGCCGTGGCCGACGACGGTCCCACCGCCGCCGACGACTGGCCCGCCACCGCCGACGACGACAGGCCCGCCACCGCCGACGACGACAGGCCCGCCACCGCCGACGACTGGCCCGCCACCGCCGACGACCGACTCACCACCGCCGCCGACTGGCTCACCGCCGCCGAGGGCGGTGCTCGTTTCGCGTCTGACGCCGTCGCCCGGAGCCGCACTGGGCCGCGGCCCGGAGAACGACGACATCCACGTCGCGAAGTCCGGATTGACCATCCGCGTCCCCGACGGCCGCCCGGGATAGTGGTTGATCTGATGCTGGACGATCGTCCCGTACACGCCGTTGTCGACGACGATCACCAGGGGCTTCGCGCCGTGCGCAAACGCCGTCGCGAGTTCCTGCCCGTTCATGAGGAAGTCCCCGTCACCGCAGATCGCGACCGCCCGACGCTCCGGGAAGGCCAGCGACGCGGCAACCGCGGCGGGCACCGCGAGACCCATCGCCCCGTTGCGCGCCCCGACGAGACTCGCCGGAGTCTCGTGCCCGACGAACCGGTGGCCCCAGATCGTCGCATTGCCGGCCCCGTACGTGAGGATAGCCTCCCCGCCGAGGCGGTCGTCGAGGATCCCGAACGCCACCCCGAGATCGACGCCGGGTCGAGTACCGCCGGCAGTCGCCTCGGCGGCCGAGGAGTCCACACCGGCCTCGGCTCCGGACTCGGCACGGGAGCCGACCCCCGCCTCGGCGAGGGGACTCACCGAGGCATCGGCGCGGTGCGCGGCGAACCGGGACTGCGCGTCCGCGCGTCCCGTCATCCACGCGTCCGAGCGCGATCCGCGCAGGTCAGAGGCCTCGAGGGCGGCGAACGCGCGCGCGAAGATCCGCGGGGAGGCGAGTATCTGCTGGTCGATGCGCCCGGCGTGCTGGGTGGCCTCGGGGTCGAGGGAGACGAGCACGGTCTCGGCGTCGAAGCCCTTCGAATATCCGTCGCTGAGGACATCGGAGCGGGAGGCGCCGACGAAGACGAGGAGATCCGCCTCGGCGAACCCGTGCGCCACCGCATCCGCCCGACCGTACCCGAGCCAGCCCGCCCACGCGGGACCTGTGTGGGGCACGGCGTCGTAGGCGCGCCAATCGGCGAACACGGGGATCCCCGCCGAGGCGGCCGCCGCGAGCAGCGCGCGACCCTCCCCACCGTGCCAGCCGTCCCCGCCGACGACGAGGGCGGGACGCTCGGCAGCAGCGAACCGCGAGGTCAGAGACTCAAAATCGGTCTCAGAGGGCTCCGGTTCGGCGATCGGGGCAGGGGTCGGGGGCACCACCTCGGTGAGGCGGACGAGGACATCCTCGGGGAGACCGACGACGACGGGGCCGGGACGGCCCGAGGCCGCGATGCGCAGCGCCTCGGCGGTGAGCTCTCCCGCACGATCCTCGTCGTCGATGACGATGACGCGCTTCGCGGTCGAGGAGAACCATTCGGGCAGGCTGAACTCCTGGAAGGATTCGCGCGCACGATCGGCGGTGGGGACGAGCCCGACGAAAAGGACGAGCGCGGTCGCATCCTGCCACGCGGTGTGGATCGCGATCATCGCGTTCGCCGCCCCCGGTCCGCGGGTGACCATGACGATGCCGGGAGTCCCCGTCAGCCGTCCCTCGGCGAGTGCCATGAAGCCGGCGCCGCCCTCCTGCCGGCACACGATCGTCTCGATCGAGGAGTCGTAGAGTCCGTCGAGGACGTCGAGGTAGCTTTCGCCTGGGACCGCGTAGACGCGGTCGACGCCGGCGTTCTCGAGGGTCCTGACGATCGCATGACCAGCGGACATCGACATGGGCGGGGGTCCTTTCGTGGGGTGGGGATTCAGCGACCGTCGGGTGATGGCGGTCGGTCAGTGCTTGAAGCCGGGGAGGTCGACGCTCAGCCGCGGCGCGATCGCTCCGGCGAACGCCGTGAACAGGGAGAGGAAGACGAGCATTGCCGCCGCCGGCCACCAGTGGTCGTTCGCCGAGGCGACGAACCCGGTTGCGAGCAGCGGGATGAATCCCGAGAGCATGCCCGCGGCGTTCTGCGCCATGCCCACCCCCGTGTACCGGGTGGTCGCGGGGAAGAGCCCGGTGAGCACGGTGCCCGAGGCCGCGTACGGCAGGGACAGGGCGCCGACGGCGATGGTCATCGCGATGACGATGAGCACCGGCTGACCGGAGGAGAACATGAGGAACGCGGGGACCGCGATGACCGCCGAGGCGATGCCTCCCCAGAGGATGACCTTGCTCGCGCCGTACTTCGCACCGAGCATCCCGCCCCAGATGAGGATGAAGATTTCGACCGCGGCGGCGACCATGCTGCCGAGCAGGAGGAGCGAATCGTCGTAGCCGAGGATGTTGACCCCGTAGTACACGCAGAACGCGGTGACGAGGTAGAAGCCGCCGACGCCGAGGAGGGCCGCGGCCATGCCGACGATGATCTGCTTCCAGCTGTTCTTCAGCGTTGTCGAGATCGGGCTCTTCTCGACCTCGCCGGACTCCTCGAGCTGGCGGAAGACCGGGGACTCCTCGAGGCGGCTGCGGATGTAGACGGCGACGAGGAGGAGCGGGATGGCGATGAGGAACGGGATCCGCCAGCCCCACGAGTTGAAGCTCTCCTGCGAGAGCAGCAGCGTCATGACGAAGAACCCGCCCGAGGACAGGATCGTGCCGATGGGCGAACCGATCTGCGGGATCGCGGCGTAGCGGGCGCGCAGGTGCAGCGGGGCGTTCTCGACGACGAGGGTCATCGCCCCCGACCATTCGCCGCCGACGAAGAGACCCTGCGCGATGCGCAGCAGGACGAGGAGGACGGGGGCGGCGAAGCCGATCGCCGCATAGGTCGGCAGAATGCCGATGAGGCCGGTGACCACGCCGATGCCGACGATCGTGATCATGAGCACCCGACGGCGCCCGATCCTGTCGCCCATTCGGCCGAAGATGATGCCGCCGATGGGACGTGCGGCCAGGCCCACGCCGAAGGTCGCGAACGAGGCGAGTGCGGCGGCGGTGGCATTCTCCGAGGTGAAGTACTGGACGTTGAAGATCAGCGCGGCCGCGGCGCTGAAGAGGAAGAAGTCGTACCATTCGAGGGCGGTGCCGATGAGTGCGCCGACGGCGACCTTGTTCGCGTCCTTTACGCTGAGTTCCTGGGTGGCGTCGTATTCGATCGCCGAGGTGCTGGGATTGCTGCTCATGCTTGATCTCCGTCGATAGCGGGGCCGGGGTCGGTCCTGTGGTCCTCGCTCCTGCGCAGCGGCACGTGGGTCCGGGTGCGATGACCGTGTGACTCACGACATTACCGAGTGAGATCGCTCGGTTTCCACGGGGAAATGCCGCAGTTATCCGGGTCAGCATTGTGCATCTGCACATACACTGAGGTGATGGGCAGTGAGAAGCACCCGGGAGGAAGTGAGCGGAGGGTCAACCATCGGCGGCACCATCCGCGTCGCCTCCACGACCGGCCGCTGCCCGGTGACGAGGCACGATGGTTCGAACTCCTCGACGCCCTCGACCTCGACGCCCTCACCGAGTCATTCATGTCCCGGGTCGTCACCGTCTCCGGCTACGACCCGGCGCCGATCCCGGTCTCCGAGTTGCGGCGAACGGGCCGCCGGTCCTTCAGCACCCTCATCGACGGCCTCCGCGCGGGCGGATTCGACGGGGCGGTGCCCGTGTCGACCGAGGTGGGGGTGTCCCGCGCGCGGGCCGGGATTCCCCTCGAAGCGCTCATGACGGCGATCCGCCACGACTTCACGGTGCTCTGGGAGGCGCTCACCCGGGTCGCGACCGAGGACGACGCCGAACTCGTCATCCGGCACACCGGCGATGTGCTCAGCACGGTCGACGAGTACGTCCTCCAGGTCCAGCAGGCCTACACCGCGGAGCAGGCACGGATGCGCGCCGAGGAGTCCTCGGTCCGCCAGGGCGTCATCGCGGGACTGTTCCAGGACGTCAACCCGACGGAGGAGCGGTTGGCGACGATCGCCTCGGCGCTGGGCATCGCCGTCAACGACCCGCTCATCGTCGCTGCCGCCGGGGCCGAGGACACCCCGGCCCTGCGGGTCATCGTCTCCGCGCACGAGCGGGCGGGTGGGACGATGTTCACCCACCACCTCGGCGACGTCCTCATCGCCTTCACCCGGGCCTCGGCCGGTCCACGGTCCGAGGGGTCGGCGGGCGCGAAGACCGCGGAGTCGGAGGACTTGCGGTTCGCGGGGCTGTCCGGGGCACGGTCGAGTGGGATCGAGACACGGCTCGCCGAGGCGCGGGTGGGTCTGGTCGTCGCCGCCGGGATCGGGGCGCTGCGGAGGTCGGCGCTCACGGCCCGCGACCTCGCGCAGGTCTTCGACACCGGTGAGACGCAGGCGATGACCTGGGGCCGAGGGTGGGCGCGCTTGGCGGCGCGGGCGCTCAACGCGACGGGCAAATCGGTCGTCTCCGACGTCGATGAGGCGCTCGAGCGGTGCGGGACGGCCGAGCGGGAACGCCTCGTCGAAGCCGTGCGGGCGTATCTGCGGTCCGGGAGCATCGGGCTCACGGCCGCCGAGCTCTACTGCCACCGGAACACCGTGGCCAACCGTCTGCGCCGTTTCGCCGAGGTGACCGGGGTCGATCCGACGATCCCCGCCGAGGCGGCCCGCCTCGTCGTCGCATGGGCGTAACCGGGGCCCGTCCGCTCCCGACGCCTACCCTAACTTCACTGTGAGTATGGGGGTGGCTGGTCCCAGACCAGCCACCCCCATACTCACAGTGAAGCCTGTGGGCTCTGTTGCTGGTGGGCGGCTCGGGGCATACTTGAGTCACTGCGATCGGCGACGGGGCCGGTCGAACGGGAACACCCGTCCACTCCCTGAGGAGAGAAGCAATGGCGATCAGTCCCCACGTCTTCTTCAGCGGCGGCCGGTGCGCTGCGGCGTTCGAACGGTACCGTGACATCTTCGGCGGCGAACTGTCGATCATGCTGAGCAAGGACGCCCCACCCGAGGCACGGATGCCGGGCGCACCCGAGGATTCGGTCATGCATGCGGTGCTCAACCTCGGCGATTCGCTCATCATGGGAGCCGACGACCCCACGGGCACCGGCGATGCGATGTCCGGGGTCGCGCTCAACTTCACCGCTCCCGATCCGGACGCGGCGAAGCGGGTCTTCGACATCCTGGCCGAGGGCGGTGAGGTGCAGATGCCGTTCGCGCCGACGTTCTGGTCGGCGGGGTTCGGGGCGTGCGTCGACCAGTTCGGGGTGCCGTGGATGATCGACACAGCCCAGGGGGCCGGCCCGGCGTGATGCGGGGGTTCGCGGTGGCGCTGGGCGTCGCGGTAATGCGCGGCCCGGCGTGACGTGGAGGCTTGGCGGGATCGCTGTTCGGCGGGGTGAGGGACCTGTCCCTCAGACGGGTGTTCGCCGGGTCAGGCCCTGATAGCACTGGCCGTGCGGCCCGGTGAGCGCGGTCGCGACGCCGTCGACGGCGAGCACGAACCGTCCGCCGGCGCTCTCGATGCCGAAGCCGCGCAGCTGTTCGCCGACATCCGGCAGCACGCGCTCGCCCTCGTTGCTCACCCACATGACGTCGTCGCGTGAGCGCATGAGCGAGGTGAACTGTTCGCGCCCCGGGGCGTCGACGTAGGCGAGGACCGCGCTGTGGAAGAGAACGACCTGGGCGCCGGCGGGCACCTCGGCGATGAGGGAGTCGACCGCCTCGGTGAGGTCACCGGCGACGAGTCGCGGCGGGTCGGCGGCGGCGATTGCGGCAGCGGCGTCGAGGCGGGCCCTGCGCAGCTCATGTTCGGGCCAGATGAGGGACCGCAGCCATGCGCGCTCCTCGGGGTCGGTGACATCGAGCGGGTTGAGGTCGATGCCGGCCCGCCAGACGATGTCGGGCAGGCTGGTCGGGGGCTGCGCGCCGCTGAGCTCGCACTCGAGGACGACCGTGCTCGGTCCGTCGTCCGGATCGAGGCGGACGACGCCCTCGGAGGTCCGATACTCGTAGCTGTAGCGGTCCGGATAGAGGCACAGTCCCGCCGAGGCGCCCACCTCGATGAGCGCGATCGGCCCGCTCACCTGCGACAGGACCGGCAGCAGGACGGCGCACCGACCGGCTTCGTTCGTCTGCGTCGACCGGTCGAGCATGAGGGATCGCACCGCCTCCCAGTGCGTGAGGAGCCACGCGCGCAGTCGTGGGAAATCGGGTTCCCCGGCGCCGAGGTGTCGGGCAGCGGCGAAGAGAAGGTTGGCCTGCCGTTTGGGCCGGGGAAGTGAGAGGAGGAGGTCGACGATCTCGTCATCGTCGGCCACTCCTGCCGCCCATTCGGCGTACAGGGGCGAGGTGTCGGCCGCTTCGACCTCGGCGAAGTGCCGGTAGTACCGGCGCAGCGTCTCGGATTCGAGCTCGGTCATCGGTTCCATGGTCACCTGTCCATCGGTGGGGGTGCAAGGGTCCACTGGGGTGTCAGCTGTGGTGTCGACGTATCGGCTTCGACCAGCCTACCCACCAGGCATCCACCCCGTGCTTGCAGCCTCCGCCCATCAGCGGGACCGGCCAGCGATCTGCGCCGCGCAGGGCTCTATTCGGTCGAAGCCTGTCGTGCTCCGATGTCGCGTCGGCGCAGGACGCCCGTCGCAGCGACAACCGCCGCGATGCACCACGCTGTGAGGGTGACACCGGCTGCCGGCACGGTGATGTCGGGTGGGTTGAGCCAGTCGGAGGTCTGGTTCGCGCGGTCGATGTACATGAGCACGCCCGCATTCGTGGGGAGATATTGGAAGATCGGGAGCGCCATCATCAGCGGGGTGCCTCCGAACGTGAGGACGATCATGCTGGCGGGCGCAATCGTTTGGGAGCGGATGATGACCGCGATGCTGGTGCTGAGGATGCCGATTGCAGTCCATGAGCAGACGGCAAGGACGAGGCTTCCCAGGAGCGCGCCGGCGGTGCCGGTGGCATAGACCGACTGCTCGCCGAGTGGGAACTGCTGGATCGTCGCGATGAAGACGGCCAGGATCAGACCCTGCGCGGTGGCGATGATCGCGGACAGGAGCAGTTTCGCGGCAAGAGTCCTCCCGCGACGCGGCACCGCCAGCGCAGTGGTGGTGAGCTGGCCCCCTCCGTATTCGGAGGACGCGATGAGCACACCCGCGATGGCGGCGAAGAATGAGAAGTTGGCCATCGCATAGACGCCGGCGGTCTCCGGCGTGCTGAGTCCGGTTACCGGCCCCGCATCGACGAGGCAGAACGCAAGGGAGGCCACGACTGTGACCAGAATCGTCCATCGCAGCGAGCGGAGCGTCCAAGCCTTGGCGGCTTCGCCACGGAGCACGTCGGCGAATCTCATCGCGCGTCTCCCGTGTTCGAGCCCTGCTGTCGGGAGAGTTCGAGACGCTCGAAGAACGCCTTTTCGAGATTTCCGTGCGCTTTCACGAGGGCGCTCACCTCGCCCTCGCCGATCACCCGGCTGCGATCCATCAGCACCACTCTGTCGGCGATCATCTCGGTCTCGCCCATCAGATGCGAGCTGAGCAGCACGGTCTTCCCGTCGCGGGCGAGCCCGGTGAGCAGCCCCCGCAGCCATTGGATGCCGATGGGGTCGAGTCCATTGGCAGGTTCGTCGAAGATCACGACCTGCGGGTCACCCAGCAGAGCCGAGGCGATCCCCAGCCTCTGCTGCATCCCGAGGGAATACTCCCTGACTCGGCGCTTCCAGTCGCGCGGCTGGAGATCGACCAGGTCCAGCACCTCGGTGACACGGGTATCCGAGAGCCGGTTCGTGCGGGCGATCCAGCGCAGATGGTCGATCGCGCGACGGGAGGGGTGCGCGCCGGAGCCTTCGAACTGCGCCCCGGCGATCAGCATCGGGATGGGATGCTCGCGGTAACGGCGTCCGCAGACGGTCGCTCGGCCTGCGTCGGCGCGGTCGAGGTCGCAGATGATGCGCATGACGGATGACTTGCCTGCCCCGTTCGGTCCGAGCAGCCCGGTGACGACTCCCGCTTCGGCGGTGAAGCTCACCTGGTCTGCCGAGGTGATCGGGCCGTGGGTCTTGGTCACGTTCGTGACTTCGATCATGAGTGGATCCTTTCGATGAGAATGAGCAGACGCTGAATCGTGCGCGCGGCTATCGGACGTCGCGCCGCTGGTACAGGACGGCGCCGATCACGAGTGCGGCGATCACCTGCGCTGCCGCCGCGATCAGGACTGTCGCTGAAGGCATAGCACCGGCTTGGAGGTAGGCGGACTTGAACGCCTGATCGAGCGCCCCTGACAGGGCGGGAGTCTGCGCGGCCAGCAGATCGGAGAGGCCGATCGTCCAGACGAGGATAGGTGTGACTGCAAAGGTGATGCTGCGCGTGGCCGCAACCAGCGATGCGGATACAACCGCGATCACTGCCCAGTAGCCGATCAGCCACCAGTAGGGGGCAAGCACGATCGTGGCGGTCGGATCTCCGCCCGCGACGGCCAGCGGCACGAGACTCGCTGCGACGCAGACGGCCGCACCGATCAATGCAATGATCGCGGTGGTCGCGATCTTGATCGCGAAGAGCGTGTCGCGCCCGGCGGTGACGAGGAATGCGGTCCGGCGCGGCCCGATCGGGATATCTTGGCCGATCACCCAAGCACCGAGCAGGATCGGGATGATCTGCCCGTAGTGCAACAGGATGAGCATGACATCGGCCGTCGTCAGGCCGCCGAGTTCGTCGCCGCGCCCTTGCGCGAGGAACTGACCAGCCTGACTCATGATGAACACCGCCGCGATGAACAGGGCAAGGGCGCCGAACAGGAGCGTGCGCCCGATCGGGGGGAACGAGCGCGCCTTTCGCATCTCAGCGGCGAAGACACCCAGCGCTCTGGAAGGGGCGGAGAACGTGACCGTGGACATGCTCTCAATCCCACCGCAAGTGAAACGCCTCCGGATCACCGTCAGCGGTGGTCTTCACGCGATCCTGCCCGGTTTTCTCACCCCTGGGTGTGAGGCGATTCCCGGTCCCGCTTCGTAGTCTTGAGGGTATGGAGATGAGCGAGCGGCCGACCTGGGAGCGCTCGCGCGCTTGGATCGCGGTCGTCTGCCTCACTCCGCTGCCTCTCAGCGCTGCGTTGATCCTCGATTCGAGTCGTACCGGAATTCTGCTGGCGACGATCATCTCCGGCCTCACTCTGGTGGTCGCGGCCTTGGTGTGGGCTGTCCAGCGTGCCCGCAGGCAACGCCGCGACTTCGAGGAACGCCTCGCCTCCTGGGCGGCCGAGCAGGCCGTCGGGCAGGAACGCCTGCGGATAGCTCGCGACCTGCACGACCTCATTTCGCACGGCCTGGGGATCATCACCGTGCGCGCGGCGGCCACGGGCTACCTCGACGGCCCCGATGCCGACGCCGAACGTCAGCGCGCAATGCTCGACATCGAGCGCATCGGGCGCTCGACCACGACGGAACTGCGCCGAATGCTGACTCTGCTTCGCGCGCCGGGCGACGGCCCCGCCCCACTGAATCCCGCGGAAACGTTCGCGGCAATCCCCGGCATCATCCGATACGCCGAGCGGGGCGGCCTCGTCATCCAGCAGACGACAGAGAACTTGGGCGACGAGCACGACGACTACGGCGGGATCGCGCCGAGTGTGCAGCTTGCAGTCTGCGCCATCGTCAGAGAAGCACTCACCAACGTGGTCCGGCACGCTGGCCCCACCACCGTGCGGCTCTCGATCACCCGCATCGACGACGCCGTTGATGTGACCGTCGACGACGACGGGAAGCACCCCGGCTGGCGGGCGGAAGCGGGTGCCGGACACGGGCTCACCGGCCTCCGCGAACGTGTCAGGGCTCACGGCGGCACGCTCGCCACCTCCCCGACTCGGCAAGGGTTCCGTCTGCACGCCTCCGTCCCGATCGGAGCGGGACCGGTCGGAGCGGGCGCATGAGTGAGCATCCGGTCGGAGCACCGCCGATCGGTGTACTGCTGGCCGACGACCAACCGCTGATGCGCCAGAGTCTGCGCATCGTGATCGACAGCCAGCCTGACCTTCACGTCGTCGGGGAGGCGAGCAACGGCGACGAGACAGTGAAAGCGGCACGGAGTCTCACGCCGGACATCATCCTGATGGATATCCGAATGCCCGGATCAGACGGCATCCACGCGACGAGAGCCATCACCGCAGACCCCGCACTGCGCGATGTTCGGGTGCTCGTGCTGAGCATGTACGAACTCGATGAGTACGTCTTCGGGGCACTCCGCGCCGGGGCGAGTGGCTTCCTCCTGAAGGACGCACACCCCGGCACGCTGCTCGACGCCGTTCGCCGCGTCCACAACGGCGAGGCATTGTTCGCGCCCTCGATCCTCACCAGGCTCATCGACCACTACGTATCCGACTCCAACCCGGCGCTGAAGTCCGCAGGCAGCCCTGCGCTCGACCTGCTGACGCCACGTGAGACGGAAGTGCTGACACTCGTTGCGACCGGCCTGTCCAACGATGAGATCACCACCGAACTGTGCGTCTCCGCCAACACCGTCAAGACGCACATCAGCAACCTGCTGGCCAAGCTTCATGCCCGTGATCGAGCCCAACTCGTCATAACCGCCTACGAATGCGGACTCGCCACCGTTAACCCCCGTCCCTGACACCTCGCGCGCACCCGCCCTCCTCAGCCCATTCGGACTGGGATGCGCGGAAGACAGCGCATGCAGGTTGTCGGTATCCGCCACACGAGGAGTCGAGCGGGTGACGTGGGCGAATGAGTGGGCGCAGCCGCGATTCGGGAGCGTCAACCCGCAACGTCTTCGCAGTTCAGAGAGGTGGATGCAGGTCTCTGCGCCCGTTTTGCAACAAGGGTGGATGCTCTGTGAATCGAAGATCATCGAATCACACATCCACAGTCGAACAAAAACCAAACAAAAGGTTGACATATCCGAATCAGGTGTATAATGGGAGGATCAACACCGACGTTGATGATTGGACCTGGAGGCTATGACTCTCACCCCGGACCGCAACTCCGAGAAGCCGGAGGAACGCGCAGGACGCGCTTCGGCTGCGCGGACGAATGCGTCCGGTGCGGATCGCTCCCGGAACGACTTCCGCTCCGCGGGAGACGGGACAGCAAGTGTCGGCTCCGGGCGCGATGACGGAGAGTCCGCAGACGACGAACGCCTCGCCGAGGTCATCTCTCTGCGTGATCAGCTCGCGGCTGCCGGATTCGATCTCTCCGGTCACCCCCTCGCTGATGAATTCGGCGCCAGGGACGCCGTCGACATGTCTGAGCCGCCGCCGGCTGACGAACCGGCCTCCGACTACTTCGACTCCATCGACGATCCGGACATCAGCACACCGCCGTTCGCCGTCGACCAGGCGCCGCATTCTCCCAGCTCTGAGCTCCGCGATCCCGAGTTCGAAGGATCTGAGCGCCAAGGAGCCGAGTTTCACGGAACCGGGCCCGAGAGTTGCGAGGGATCCGAGGGACGGGACGCAGCCGGCGATGACGCCGCCCCGGCGTGGGTGAGCCGGCACCCGCTTCTCACCGACGCAGGCTGGGCGGACCTCTCAGCTTTCGCTCCCGAGATCACCGGTAGCATCACCACCCTGATGGACTTCAGCAACGGACTGCGATCCTTCGAGAAGCCGATGGGTCCCGACGAGGCACTGCTGCTCGTCGACGGAGTCGAAGCGCTCTCCCGGATCACGGAAGCCCTCTCGACGCTGGCCCTCTCCGTCTACGAACGCGTGGGCACTCCGACGGACAGCGGTGCCAAGAGCACGAAGGCTCTCATCCAGCACCGACTCAACCTCACCCCGACCGAAGCCAACAGGCGGACCGAACTGGCGAAGAACCTCGGCGGGAGGGTCAGCGAATCCGGGCAGCGACTCGCCCCTCTGTGCCCCGAGGTCGCCGACGGCCTGCACAACGGGTCGCTGTCGGCGGGACAGGCGAAGGCCATCGATGACTGCATGAGCGACCTGCCCGACTGGGTGAGTCCGGAGAAGCGCGCCGAGGTGGAGAAGCAGCTGGTCGACTACGCACCACAGGTGCGGGTCCGGGACCTGCGCGGCATCTTCGACCACATGCTCGGCTACCTCGACCCTGATGGGAAGCGACCCCGCGAGGAGACTCCGCGGGCCGACTACTCCGTGACGATCCGCCCCAAGGCCAACGGCGACTGGGTGCTGGGCGGACTGCTCGACCCGGTCTCAGGGGCGGCGTTGAACGGATTGCTCACTTCCCGCATCCAATCCGCTGATCAGGCTGTTTCGCCACCGTCGACGGCAGGATCTGCCGATGCGGGACAAAGTACGGGTTCGATCGGATCGGACTCACCGGGTGCGACGGAGCACGACGGTCAGGAGTCACTGTTCGACGTCGTCGACGCTGTGCTTCGCGGGGACCGCTACGACGCCCCGCTGCCGATCGTCGATGACGGTGCGGCCAGCGCCGCAAGCGGTGGAGTCGACCGCGCAGTCGGCATTGGCAACGGCGGCGCGGAAGGCCCCGCCGACTCCCCGGTCGGCGTCGGGGTGCGTGAAGACGGCACCTCGGTCGACCTCACCGATGAACGACCAACGGCCAGGGCGCTGATCTACGAACGATTCGCCACTCTCGTCTCCCGCATCAGCATGGAACAGGCGGGGACAGGCTCCCCGTACGCGCTCGTCGTCACGGCGACGGCGGACGACCTCGCAAACGGCACCGGCGAAGGCACGACCGGAGTCGAGACCCCGATCCCGATCGACGAACTGAGAGCGAATGGCCTCAACGGGGCCGTGTTCTTCCACCTCATGAGCGAGAAGGCGACAACGGTGCAGGTGGCAACCGAGAAGCGGTTCGCCGACAAGAAGCAGGTCGCGATCATCACCGCCAGAGACAAGGGCTGCACGTTCCCGGGGTGCGACGCCCCACCGGGATGGTGCGAGGCCAACCATGTGGTGCCGTGGGCTCGGGGCGGGCGCACCGACATCAACAATCTGGCTCTGGTGTGCAGCTACCATCACCACCAGCTCGACCGGTCCGACTGGGAGATGAGAATGCTCGCCGACGGGCGACCGTCATGGATACCCCCTGCGGCGGTGGACCCTGCGAGGCGGCCGATCCTCCATCCGCGCTACATCACCGCCGAGATCATCGCGTCGCTCTTCGGCGAATGGCGAACGGGACCGAATCAGTGACGGGCACGCAGTGAACGTTTGTCGTCCGCGCTGCGAGCGTGTGTCAGCCCTCGGCCTTGCCCTGACGCCAGTAGCCCATGAATGCGACCTGCTTGCGGTCGACGCCGACCTCCTGGACGAGGTAGCGCCGCAGCCGCTTGACCGGTCCGGCCTCCCCGGCGATCCACGCGTAGAACGGTCGAGCCGCACTGTCCCTCGAACTGCTCTGCGCAGCCTGCGTGAGCTGCGTGGGAACGTCCCAGAGGATCTCGGAATCGATGTCGACATCCTCGAGTTCGACGGTACCCGCCCCCACCTCGGCGAGGACCCTGCTCTCAGCCCGGACGGCCGCACGGACGGCGGGCTCGAGCTTCTCACCGAAGCCCGTGTCGCCGCGCGGCAGCCACTCGATCTCGAACCCCTCGGGTAGGGCGAGGTCGAGGACATCCGCCGCGGTCGGCACCTCGATGACCGCCTTGCCGCGCACAGCGCGGCCCGACAGCGACTCGAGTATCGAAGCGATCGCCGGCACCGCCGTCTCGTCCCCGGCGATGAGGATCTGGTCGGCGTCGCCGGGATCGAACTCGATGCCGCCGTAGACCCCGTCGTGGTCACGGGTGGGCCCGATGATGTGGAGCCGGTGGCCGATCTGCGCCGTCTCCGCCCAGCTCGCGGCAGGCCCGGAATGTCCGTCCGCATCGGTGTGGAGGACCATGTCGACGACGAGCTCACGGGCGTCGTCACGCCACTCGCGGACGGTGTACGTGCGCATGCAGCCCCGCTCGCTCTCATCGACCTGCAGCCACGCCTGATACCAGGAGACACCGGCTTCGGCCTGTTGGGCGAGGAATCCGATCAGGTCGAACCTCGGCTCAGTCGCGTCACCTGGAGGAATGACGAGTTTGAGGCGCAGATCGCGCGGGTGGCCGTTGATGCCGAAGCTCTCCAGACCAGGGCCGCCGAAGGTCACACGGCGGAAGGCGGGACTGAGGTCTTCGATCCCGATGACGGTGGCGTCGAAGGCGCTGGTGGCTGGGCGTGACATGTGTTCTCCTTGGTCCTCGGCGCGCAGAGTCGTCGGTACGCACAGGGCTCGTTCCCGCTCCCCGGCGACGACGACCCGTGACACGACCGCGGCTGGGTCGGAAGCCTCGGCGAGGGGCCCGCCGCTGGAACGTCGGGTCACCTCATCGCCGATGGCGGGAAGTCCACGACGAGTCTACCCCATTGTTGGTTAGGATAGCCTCTCCAAATCAGTGCTACGGTGGTCAGTGTTCCGCCAGCCGGACTCCCGCGGCGGAGCAAGTCACCGAGAGTCACCGCACGTCATCCGCGTCCGCCGTCCGAAAGGCACCCATGCGCCGTCGTCAGCTCCTCGCCCTGTCCGCGCTCGCCCCACTCGCCCTCGTCGCCTGCACGAGAGAACCCGAGTCGACGGCTGCGACCCCTGCCGCGAACTTCTCCTATTCGCCCGCCGGCTACGACGGGGTCACCGTCACCCTCGACCGTCCGGCCGAACGCATCGCCATGGACTACTACTCGGCAGCCGCGCTCGCCCCCTACGGCATCGCACCCGTGGCCGTCTTCGGCTTCGGGAGGAACGAGTCCCCGGGCAAGTCCTTCGATTCCACAGGCGTCGAGGTCGTCGGCACCGACATGGAACTCGACACCGAGGCGCTCGCCGCCGCAGCCCCGGACATCATCGTTGCCTACGGCAACGACACCGGGGACGGCTGGACCTGGTGGGACGACAAACTCAAAGAACAGGTGAGCGCACTCGCCCCGTTCGTGCCCGTCAGACTCAGCGATCAGACCCCGGATGAGATGTTCGCCCAGTACGCCGCGATCGCACAGGCCCTCGGCGCCGACACCGAGACCGACGCGATCGCCTCGGCGCGCCAGGACTTCGACGACGCCCGCCGGCGCATCCGTGACATCACCGCGCAGAAGGACTGGCTCACCGTCCTCCTGGCGAACTTCAACGCCGACATCATCTACACGGCCAAGGAGCTCGGCGTCGCCACCATGCTCGCCGACGACGGCGTCCGCCTCGTCGGACCCGATGCCGGAGCCGACAGCTCCTGGGCGGAGGTCTCGTGGGAGAAGATCAGCGACTACCCCGCCGACGTCCTCCTCGTCCACGACGCCTCGGCGGACTACGAGGACAACCCGATCTTCACATCACTGCCGACGGTCACCGCCGACCAACTGGGATCCTGGGACGACAAGCGCGCTTTTACCTACGACGGATATGCGGCGTGGCTGAACGAACTCGCCGAGGTCCTCGATCGCGCCGACGACATCGACAGGCAGTCATGACCGGGCAGTGACCCACGGTGACGCGTTTCTGACGCCGTCGGGTCGGGACCGGTCTAAGATCGGATCATGACTTTCTGGTGGCAAGAGCTGCGAACCAACCTTGCCCGATCGTACGAAGACCCCTCTGACCAGCAGTGGAATCCCGCGATTGCGACCCTGCCGGTGTCGGAGAGGGCCGCAGAGCTGTTCCGTGAAGTCGAAGACGACTTCCGCACCCTCGGAGCTGACACGCCGAGGTGGGACGACCCCCACCTCGACCCCGACTTCGAATGGGGCGGCGGCTCCGCCTCCGGCGGCTGGTCCGAGGTCACCGACCACGAGAAGTTCGACATCGTCCATGCCCGAGCTCGGGCATGGATCAACGTCCTCACCCGCCGTGGCTGCCACCTCACGGTCCATGCCGTGGATTGGGCCAGCGACGACCCCTTCCTCTCGGTGGCCGACCGCGCCGAGATCCTCACCGGCGACGTCGACGGCAACCCCGAACTCGTCATCGGGTTCAACGACTATGTCGCGGACGCGGACGGCGTCGACCGTGTCGCCAACGTCATCATCGCCCTCGGCGACCCGGCCGTCTCACTCGCCCGTGTGCCCGACTGCGGCTGCGACTTCTGCGACTACGGTTCGGACGTACTCCTCCAGCAGCTCGACAGCCTCATCTTCTCCGTCATCGACGGCTCCATCGAAGCCCAGTCCGGAGGCCGCTATTCCGGCTACCGCACCTCGTTCGACGCCGCCGGCGAATTCTCCGGCGACACCTCCCACCGGCCCGCCCTGCATCGCTCACGCCCGTGGTTTCCCGACTGGACGCCGCGCCCCATGCAGGACTGGGCGTGAGGGCAGGGCGCGCGATTCAGCTCACCGGTCGACCGCCTCGGCGAGCTTCGACGCGACCGCCAGATCCTCCCAGGACATCCCCGACCCCTTGAAGATCAGCGTGCGATCGTCATCGAGCGGGGCCTCGCCCGTGCACACCTGAGACATCGTGACGATCGAATCCGCGTCGAGCGCGCCGTCGGTGATCGCGAGGACGACGTCACCGCACTCCCGCAGCGCCGTGCCGAGATCCTCGACGACGACCTCGGCGCGGGAGAAGAGCTCAGCCGGCAGCTCCCGGGCATGCGGATCGTGCGAACCGCACGCGAGGACGATCGCACCGGGACGGACGAGATCGGCGTCGAACAGCGGCGTCCTCGCCGTCGTCGCCGTGACCACGATATCGGCCGCACGCAGGGCCTCATTCGCCTCGGTGGTGCCGGCCTCGATGACCCGACCGCGGCGTCGCACCTGATCACCGACCTGATCGGGAGAGCGGACGACGAAGGAGACCTCAGCGACGTCGACCACCTCGGCGATCGTGTCGGCATGGCCCACACCCTGCGGACCGGCACCGAAGACGACGACCCTGACCGGAGCGGTGAAGCGGGAGAGCGCGGGTTCGACCGCAGCGACGGAGACGGCCGGCGTCCGCAGGGTCGTCAGCGCGGCCCCGTCGATGACCGTGCGCAGACGCAGGGTCGAGGCCTCGTACATGAGGTACTGTCCGAGGATGCGCGGCAGCCCGCGCTCGGCATTGCCCGTCGAGACGCCGACGAGCTTGACCCCCACCCACGGACCGAACTCCGAGGGCATGAAGATCATGTTGCCCGCACTGACATCGGTGACGGTGCGCGGGATGTCATCGCTGGGATCGAAGCCGTCGGCGAGGGTCTCGCGCAGGGCGGCGACCGCCTCGGCGGGGGAGAGGGTGGAGAACACGGTCTCGGCATCGAGATAGGTCACGTCGTCCACGGGTGCTCCTTGGTGCTCGGTTCCGGTGATGCTCACTCACGGCAGTGCGAACGGGTTCGCGATCGCCGCCCACCCTATGTGATCGCGCCCACAATTCCGAACCGCGTCCGTCCGGTGGTCGATGTGAGCGCCGGTCGCTGGGCGAAATCTGCCACTGGGCGATGCCTACTGCCGTCACCAGGCGATGCTGGCGCCACCGGGAGACGCCGGCGTCTGCCGGATCAGCCGGTGCGGCGGACCACGGCGGCGGCCTCCTCGGCGAGGATATCCAGCGCCGAGGCGATGAGCGGCTGACCGGACGAACCGCTGCGCACCCCGGTGAGGATCTTCCGCGAGGGCACCGGATCCCCGCGCAGGGGCACCCGGACGACGTCGTAGCCCTCGGGCAGCCGGGCGAGACGGGGCACGAGCGCGACCGCGAGCCCCGCGGAGACGAGCGCGGCACCGGTCTCCCACTCGTGGGACTCGTGCGCGACCTCCGGGAAGAAGCCCGCCGCCGCACACGCGGTGCGCACGAGCCGGTGGTACGGGGTGCCGGGACGATCGAGGATCCACTGCTCCTCGGCGGCCTCGCCGAGCGCCACCGACTCCCGGTCGGCGAGCCGGTGGTGGCTGGGCACGAGGAGGTCGAGTCGATCGCTGAAGAGCGAGGACTGCTCGAAGCGGGCATCGCTGCGCGGCGGCAGCGGGTCGGTGGCGACGACGACGGCGATGTCAGCCTGTTCGGCGACGAGCAGGTCGAAGCACTCCTGCGGATCGGCTTCGATGATCCGCACTGCAGCGCCCGGATGCTCCCGCATCACCCGGTCCGCGGTGAGCGGCAGCAGGCTGGCCGCCGCGGTCGAGAACCCGCACAGTCGCAGCACCCGCTGACTCGTGGACGGGCCGACGGCGGCGAGTTCGCCCCTGATCTCCTCCCAGCGGGTGAAGAGCTCCTGTGTGCGCTCGAGGAGCAGCTGCCCGGCCGGAGTGAGCGCGAGCACGCGCCCCCGCTGTTCGAGCACGCTCACGCCGAGATCCTTCGACAGGGTCCTCAGCTGGTGCGACACCGCCGAAGGTGTGTAGCCGAGACGCTCTGCCGCGGCGGTGACGGTGCCGACCTCGGCGAGGACCCGAAGGACGTGGAGGCGACGATCGATCATGCAATATTCTTGCACGATTGCTGACGAAAGGATTTGCTTCTCTTCGCCGACAGCCGGGCGGACACTGAAGGGGAGCGGACACTGAGAGTGGCCGGACACTGAAGGTGCGCAGCCACTCAAGCGGTGCGAACCCGGCGCCCGGACAGACCGGGCCCCGAACGCACGCTGGCAGCGGCATCGCTGACTGTGGCATGACCAACGGCGGCACCACAGATTGGCACAGAAGCAAGGCGGTGGAATCCATGACCCTGGTCCCCGACGACACGGCCGTCGGCAGGCCGCAAGCCCCCGGACAGGCGGCGCCGAGTCAAGCAACCCCCGGACAGGCTGCGCTGAGTCAAGCCGGGCTGAGTCAAGCCGGGCTGAGTCAGGCTGTGCCCGGACAGACTTGGCATTCCGGACAGACCGCGCCCGACGGGTCGGTGCCCCGTCTCGGCATCGCCGGCCGCGGCATCGCCGGTCCCGACATCGACCGACTCATCGACGAGCGCCGACCCGGATACTCGCTCGAGGCCCCGTTCTACATCAGTCCCGAGTTCTTCGCCCGAGATGTCGAGGCGATCTTCGCCTCGACGTGGATCTTCGTCGCCAGCGTCGCCGAGGTGCCCGAACCCGGCGACTTCGTCACCATCGACATCGGCACGTATTCGGTCATCGTCATCCGCGACGACGACGGAATACGTGCCCACCACAACGTCTGCCGCCACCGCGGGACCCGACTGCTGGGCGAACCCGCCGGATCGGTTGGCAACATCGTCTGCAGCTACCACCAGTGGACCTACACTCCCGGCGGTGAGCTCATCTCCGCCGGCGCACAGGCACCGGACTTCGATCCTGCCTGCTTCTCCCTGCGCTCGGTAAACGTGCGCACCATCGCCGGCCTGATCTTCCTCTGCCTCGGACCCGAGCCCGACGACATCGACGAGGTGGCCGAGGTCATCGCCCCCTACCTCGCCCCGCACGACATCGCCGGAGCGAAAGT
Organism: Brevibacterium ammoniilyticum; assembly: GCF_038429965.1. Taxonomy (NCBI): domain Bacteria; kingdom Bacillati; phylum Actinomycetota; class Actinomycetes; order Micrococcales; family Brevibacteriaceae; genus Brevibacterium; species Brevibacterium ammoniilyticum. The sequence continues at coordinate 148,776 of NZ_BAABNP010000006.1, read as the reverse complement.
CGCAGCGCAGGTCGACCTCATCGAGGACTCGAACTGGAAGCTCGTCCTGGAGAACAACCGCGAGTGCTACCACTGCGAGGCAGGCCATCCGGAGCTCACCTGCACGTTCTTCCCCACCTACGGCTATGCCCCTGACGAGATACCGCCTCGTCTGCAGCCGGCCTACCACCGCTTCCTCGACGCCGAACGCCGACTCCACGACAACTGCGACCGCAACGGACTGCCCTTTGCCCTCGTCGAGGAGCTCAGCGGTCGCCCGACCGGATTCAGGATCGAGCGCGCCGCCCTCGACGGGCAGGGGGAGTCGTACACGATGGACGGCTCGGCCGCCTCGGCGAAGCTGCTTGGCGACCTCGACACCTTCACCCTGGGCAGGGCCTCACTCCATGTCCAACCGAACATGTGGTTCCACGCGATGGGCGACCACATCGTCACCTTCAGCGTCGTCCCCCTCGCCGCGGATAGGACGCTCGTGCGCACGACGTGGCTCGTCGACGCCGAGGCGGAGGAGGGCGTCGACTACGACCTGGCGAATCTCACGTCGGTGTGGATGAAGACGAACGAACAGGATGCGGCCTTCTGCGAACGCGGGCAGCTGGGGGTGTCGTCGCCGGCGTACCTGCCGGGACCCTACGCCCCCACCGAGGGGCACCTCGACGAGTTCTGTACGTGGTACATCGAACGGCTCAAGGCGCACAGGGAGAGGGTGAGCGGACGATGAGATATGTGAGGTCGCCGTTCCCGCTGGTCGCCGAGGCGGTGCCGAGCAAGTCGACGTTCCGGGTGCCCGCGTCGGGTGGTACGACCGGCGCGGGCGGATCCGCGGTCGCGGCCCAGGCAGTCGAGGTCCCGGCGGTCGCGTCCCACGCGCTCGACGTACCGACCGTCGCACCCCGCAGCACCGACGACGGGATCAGCGGCCTCGCCGAATGCACCGCGATCACCCCGGTCACCCGCGACATCATCTCGATCGACCTCCGCGCACCATGGCTGACCGCCGTCGACTTCGAACCCGGACAGTACCTCACGGTGCGCGTGCCCGAGCTCGGCCTCGACCGCTGCTACTCGATCTCCTCGGCGCCCTTGGGCACGAACACGTTCACCCTCACCGTCAGACGCCGGCCCGGCGGCGCGGTCTCGACCCACCTCCACGACCGTCTCCGCGTGGGCGACCGACTCCACGTCGACGGCCCCTACGGCCTGTTCAGCACGAGCTTCCACCCCGCCCGCAGGCACCTCTTCCTCTCCGCGGGCTCGGGCATCACCCCGATCATGTCGATGGTCCGCGCGCTGCTCGCCCGCACGGACCCCGAGACGGTCGACGTCGTCCTCGTCCACAGCGCCTCGACTCCCGACGACATCGTCTTCCGCACCGACCTCGACCAGCTCGCCGAGGTCCCCGAGATCACCGTGATCACCGTGTGCTCCCGCGACTCCGCGACCGAGGTCTGGGCGGGCCGGCGGGGCAGGATCAGCCGGGAGATCCTCGCCGAGGCGGTCCCCGACGCCTGGAACCGCGAGACCTTCGTGTGCGGGCCGACCGGATACATGGATGCCGTCCGTCCCCTCCTCGCCGAGGCGGGCGTCCGGGCCGTCCACGAGGAGTCGTTCGTCTTCGCGACCTCGCCGGCCGCGCGTCTGGCGAAGCGGAGCGGGCAGGGCCGGAAGAGTGTGGGCGGCGATGCCGGTGACGTTCGCGGTCGCGAGGTGGACCGGCTCGAGATGGGCAAGGCGGCCGGAACGTTCTCGATCACGTTCGCGAAGAGCGGCACGCAGGTGCCCTGCGATGCCGAGACCACCGTCCTCGACGCCGCCGTCGCAGCCGGGATGGCGTTCACGTCCTCGTGCGAGCAGGGGATGTGCGGGACGTGCAAATCCGATCTGATCAGCGGCGATGTCGAGATGAACCATGCCGGCGGCATCCGCCCGAAGGAGGTCGCCGCCGGTAGATTCCTCCCCTGCTGTTCGACACCGCTGAGCGACCTCGTCGTCGACCGCTGAGGTCAGCACCCTCCCGGGCGATCAGGCCGAGCAGTCAGCGGAGGACGAAGCCGGGGACGAGGTCGTCGCGGTCATCGACGGAGAACGTGCACTCGGCGAACTTGTGCGCGGTTCCGGTGACGACGGGGACGACGCTGCCCCAGTGTCCGACGCTCGGATTGCCGCTTCCGGGTCCCGCGTTGCCGTCGGCAGTGCTGAGCCCGCCGTCAGTGTCCCCGACGACGCTCTGCACACGGGCGCGGAATCGCGTGCCGACGATCGAGTCGTGGACGAGGACCTGGTCGGCATCGAGCTCTCCGCTCGCCCACAGGGCCGCCACTCGCGCTGCCGTGCCCGAGCCGCACGGCGAGCGATCGACCTGACCGTCGGCGAAGATCGTGACATTGCGCTGGTGGAGCTCGCCCTCGTCGGTGAGGCCGAGACGATCGACGAAGATCGTGCCGTAGACGCCGCTGAGCCGCTCATCGTTGGGATGCACCGTCAGCGGATGCCCGGACAGACCCGCCTTGACCTCGCGGCCGACAGCGATGAGGTCACCGAGAGCCCCGGGTTCGACGACGAGTCCGAGCCGATCCGCGTCGGCGCACGCATAGAGCGCCCCGCCCCACGCGAGGTCGACCTCGACCCGGCCCCGACTCGTGTCCACCGCGACGCCCGTCGCGACGAGACGGCTGGGCACATTGACGAAGTCGACCGACTCGAAGAGGCCGTTCTCGTCGGTGCGCACCGCCGCGCGCACCCGACCCGAGGGCACGTCGATGACGACCTCGGTCACCCCCGACGGATCCGGAGCGACGCGCCCCGATTCGATCGCCCAGGCGCCGAGCGCGATCGTCCCGTGCCCGCACGCGGTCGAGAACCCGTCCTTGTGCCAGAAGAGCACGCCGAAGTCCGCCCCTTCGTCGTCGGGCGGAGTGAGGAACCCGCCGTACATGTCGGCATGCCCGCGCGGCTCGAAGCACAGCAGCCGACGCAGATCGTCGACCTCACTGCCCGCGATCGCCCGGGCCCGCCGGTCGGCGACCGTGTCCCCGGGAATGCCGACCGGCGGAGCGGCCACGATGCGGAACGGCTCACCGGCCGTGTGATAGTCGATCGTCGTGCACGTCATCGAATTCTCCTCGGACCGGGTCTGACCATCACAATGCCATGCCCACGCGCAGGCCCTCGAGCACGGCGGCATGGACATTCCGGGAGGCGACCGCGTCCCCGATCCGATAGAGGACGAAGGGGGCGTCCGCCTCGGCGAGGGAGATCTCCGGCTGCGGCCGACCGTGCACCCACGCCTCGAGATCGATCCTTCCGCGGTTGCGTGAACTCTCCCGCAGCTCGAGGTAGACCTCGTCGTTCGGCAGGGTCCCATGGTCGACGACGACGGCGTCGGCGGCGACGGACGTCTCCTTGTCGGAGTACTCGTTGCGCAGTCCTGCCCGCACGCTCGCCCCCTCCGGGTCCGCCGTGATGAGACGCTCGCCGAGGCGGACCTCGACCCCGAATTCGGAGAAGACCCGCAGGTAGGCGGGGGAGTTCATCGATCCGATGTCGATCCCGATCGTCCGTTCCGGGCTGACGTAGACGACCTCCTGACCAGCCCGGGCGAGACGCTCGACCGCATCGAGTGCGGGATAGGCGCCGTGGTCGTCGAAGACGAGGACCCGCTGCTTCCCGCGCAGGTGGTCGTCCATGACGTCCCAGACGTCGAACGCCTGGGTCCGACCCAACGGCGCACCGGTGTCGGGGACCCCTCCGGTGGCGACGATGACGACGTCGGGATCGAGGGCGAGGACCGCCTCGGCGTCGGCATACGCATTGAGCCGCAGGTCGACGCCGTGCTTCGCGCACTGCTGGACGCGCCAGTCGACGATGCCGATGAGATCCCGGCGCCGGTCGGAGCGGGCGGCGATGCGCACCTGACCGCCGGGCGCGGAATCGGCCTCGAGGAGGGTGACCCGGTGCCCGCGGACCGCTGCGACCCGAGCCGCTTCGAGCCCGGCGGGACCGGCACCGACGATGACGACGTGCTTGGGCGGCTGCGTGGACTGCGCCGCCGGCTGCGTGGCCTGCGCCGCCGGGTCGCGGGAGATCTCCTGCGGGAGGTCGGCTTCGCGCCCGGTCGCGGGATTGTGGATGCACGTCGCCGACCCCGAGGTGTAGATGCTGTCGAGGCACATGTTCGCGCCTACGCACGGGCGGATGTCGTCCTCACGGTGCTCGGCGATCTTGCGCACGAGATGCGGGTCGGCCAGCTGAGCCCGCGTCATCCCGACGAGGTCGAGGCAGCCGTCCTCGATCGCGTACCGCGCGGTGGGGACGTCGGCGATGCGGGCGGCGTGGAGGACGGGGATCTCGATGGCCTTGCGGATGCGGCGGCACGTCTCGAGCCACGGTGCCGATGGGGTGCCCATGCCCGGAATCGCCTCGGCGAGGACCCGATCGGAGCCGATCGTGCCGACGTTGAGGTTGAGGAAGTCGATGCCGTGGGCGGTGTAGGTCTCGAGGACGTCGGTGGCCCGGTCCTCGCGCATGCCGTCGTCGCGGCGCTCATCGACGGCCATGCGGATGCCGACGAGGAAGCCTGTCGGCACCGCTGCCCTCACTGCGTCGATGACCCGCAGCGGAAAGCGTGTGAGTTCGGCGTACTCGTCGGTGCGGTCGTTGAGCCACGGGGCGAGGAACGCATCGAGGAGGTGACCGGCGTGCATGATCTCGATGCCGTCGAAGCCCGCCTCGGCGACCCGGGCTGCCGCGGCGGCGAAGTCGGCGACGATGCGATCCATGTCGAAGTCCTCGAGTGCCTTCGTGAACGACCGGTGAGCGGGCTCCCGGGTGCGGGAGGGAGAGACGAGCGGCAGCCAGTCGCCGGTGAAGTTCGACGAGCGCATGCCCAGGTGGGTCGCCTGGATCATCACGGCGGCGCCTTCGGCGTGGCAGTCCGCGGCGATGGCCGCGAGCCAGGGCGTGACCTCGTCGGTCGAGAGGTCGATGTTGCCGAACGCGGCCGGGGAGTCCTTCGAGACGATCGCCGAACCGCCGATCATCGTCAGCCCGACCCCGCCGCGGGCCTTCTCCCGGTGGTAGAGCCGGTAGCGGTCCTTCGGCATGCCGAGCTCGGTGTACGCCGGCTCGTGCGAGGTCGAGACGATGCGGTTCTTCAGGGTGAGTCCGCCGAGGTCGAACGGCTGGAGCAGCGGGTCGACGGGCTGGAGCTGCGGATCGTCCATTCCTCCTCCATCGCAGGAACGTGGGTGGTGAGTGCGGCATCTGATGCAGCGGTGGTGCTGGGATCGGCGGTCGTTCGTTCGGCGGTGCCATGTTCGAGACCGGGTAATCGATTACCGACTACCATGCTTCCATGGTCGATTCCCACGGCTATGCTGTCAATAGTTTCGTCACTGACCGTTCAGCCGGTGACCGCTCAGCCGTTGACGATTGAGGAGAGCGGCCTTGGACAGAGCACGACCCGCAGCCCCGCCGTCGCTGCGCGAACACGCCCTCTCGATCATCCGCGACGCCATCGCCACCGGTGAGCTCGACGAGGAGAGGATCTACTCGGCCGCGGGACTCGCGAAGCAGCTGGGCATCTCGCTCAGCCCCGTGCGCGAGGCGATGATGGCCCTCGTCACGGAGGGCACCGTCGAAGCCGTTCCCAACCGGGGTTTTCGCCTCGTGCCGATCACCGAGGCCGATCTCGAGGAGATCATCCGGATCCGCGTCCTCCTCGCCGTGCCCGCCGTCCGCGAACTCTGCCGGCAGGCGGGCGAGGAGACGGGGACCGGCGCGGGCGCGGGCGCCGACAGTGAGCCGAGGACCGACAGTGAGCCGAGGGCTGCGCACGCCGACATCGCCGAGCGACTCCGGCTGCTGCGCTCCCACGCCGAGGCGACCGTGGGCGCAGCCGAGACCGGCGACATCGTCGGCTTCTACACCCACGACCGCCGATTCCACGAGTCGCTGCTCGCCTTCGGCCTCGGACCCCGGGCTGCGGAGATCAGTCTGCGCCTGCGCGATCAGTCCCGCATCGGAGGCGGTGCCGCGGTCACGGGGGCAGCCGTCGGGACCGTCGCGGTCGCCTCGGCGAAGGAGCTCATCGACATCGTCGACCTCATCGAGGCGGGAGCAGGCGACGAGGTGGCCGAACTCGTCACCCGCAACCTCTACTTCTTCAAACGCACCGAGGGCTGAGCTGCCGGAGACGACCGTCGCCCCTCGGCGCGGGCGGCGATGCGCGGGCGGCGAGGGGCGACAGTGGGAAGGGTCGGTGGGACGCGGCGGACGGCTACTTCCCCGCGCCGATCGGCATGGTCTCCGGGTCGATGTCGGGGTTCTCGTCCTGCGTCTTCTCGAGTTCGACGGCCTCCTCGTGCGAGCTCACCGTCGGGAACGACCCGAGCAGCGGACGGTGCGCGGACTCCTTCATGAAGCACACGGCGACGAGCGCGATGACCGAGAAGAACATGATGTAGAACGCCGGCATGTACGAGTTGCCGGTGAGGTCGATGAGCGCCTGACTGAACAGCGGGGTCGTGCCGCCGAAGAGGGACACGCCGAGGTTGAACGTCAGACCCATGCCGCCGTAGCGCGACGCCGTGGGGAACAGCGCCGGCAGCGTCGAGGCCAGGCACGCGATGTAGAACGCCGCCGGCAGGGCGACCATGAACAGTGCGACGGTCACCGCCCACATCTCACCGATCTGCATGACGGCGAACGCGGGAACGATGAGGACGATCGTCATCACGGCCGCGAGACCGAAGACGAACTTCCGCCCCAGCCTGTCCGAGAGGCGCCCGATGAGCGGCAGACTCGCTGACATGAGGACGAGCACGGGGATCGTCACGACGGCGGCCTGGATGTTCGAGACCTTGACCGTCTCCTCGAGGTAGGTCGGCATGAAGCTCGTCAGCGCGTAGCCGATCGTCTGCGAACCCGCGACGATCGCGATGCCGATGAGGATCTCCTTCCAGAAGTGGCGGATGACCCCGATGAGCCCGTGACGTGCGTACGGGTCGTCGTTGTTCTTCGTCACCAGACCCTCGTCCTGGGCGGCTTCGAAGCCGGGGGTCTCGGGGATCTTCATGCGGAACCAGATCGCGACGACGCCGAGCGGGATCGCGACGAGGAACGGGATCCTCCACCCGCCCTCGACCATGGCGTTCTCACCCCACAGACTCGTGGTGACGACCGAGGTGATCGCCACGGTTCCCGCCCCGGCCGCGAAGCCCAGGTACGAGCCGACGTCGAGCCACGAGGCCCAGTAGCCGCGGGACTTGTCGGGGGCGAACTCGGAGACGTAGGTCGTCGCACCGGCGTACTCGCCGCCGGTCGAGAAGCCCTGGATCATCTTGAGCAGGTAGAGCGGGATGATCACCCACAGGCCGACCTGGGCGGCCGTGGGGAGCATGCCGATGAGCGCGGTCGCGGTGGCCATCGTCGCCATCGTGAAGAAGAGGACCTTCTGGCGACCGATCTTGTCACCGAGCGGACCGAGCACCATGCCGCCGAGCGGACGGACGAGGAACGAGACCGCGAAGCCGAGCAGCGTGACGAGCAGACCCATCTGCTTGTCCATGCCCTCGGTGAACACGGTCGTCATCGTCACGGCGAGGTAGCCGTAGACGCCGAAGTCGAACCATTCCATGAAGTTGCCGACGGTGGTGCCGCCGATCGCGGTGCGGATGGACTTCGGTTCGACGACGATGCAGTCGTCTGCCTCCAACCGCTTCTTCCTCCGCTTGATGCGGAAGGGCTTTCGGCCTTCCTTGGACGGTTCGGATGGGCCGGTTGTCATCTGAGAATCCTCACGTTGACTGCAATGCATTCGCCGCGGAGAAGCCGGGCGGCGAAAAGACAATGCAGAACATCTTTGCGCTGCGTGCAACTCATGTCAACAATTCGTGTGATCCAGATTACACAAGGAGAAGTGTCTCCGGCGAGAGCTCACGGGTGATCTCGCGGTCGGATTCCACCGCAGGACAGCTTGTCCGCCGAGGTGCAGGAGGCCTTGCCTGACTAGGCCGAGAGGGGTCTGCCGGGCAGGACCCGGACGCAGACAGAGAACCGCGGTCGGGAGGGTGCTCCCGACCGCGGTCGATGTGAGAAGGCCGACGTCGCCGAGGCGGTGGTCCGGCTCGTCAGGTCAGAGCGAGGACTCCGCGGCCTTGGGGTCGCGGACGACGCGGAAGGAATCGAGCGCCGGGTCGACGCTGCCGCGGACGTGGCCCGAGGGGCTCGCGGCGACGGCCTGGAGGAAGTTCACCGTCTCCTCGGTGATCGCCTCCCCGGGGAGGACGTTGGGGATCCCGGGCGGGTACGCGGCGAGCGAGCTCACGCTGATCCGGCCGGCCGCCTCGGCGGCGGGAACGACCTCGGACTCGGCGAAGAACGCCTCGCGCGGCAGCATGACGAGGTCTCCGGCGGTCGGCAGGGGCGGGATCGCCGACGCCGACTCATCCTCGGCGATCTCATGCGTCGCCGCGTTCTCGGTGCGCATCTGCTCGAGGGCGTCGAGGAGGCGGGAGATGTCGGGGGACTTGCCGAGGCCGATGAGGACGACGAGCGTCGTGGCCGTCGCCATCTCCGCGTAGATCGCGAACTCCTCGGCGAGGCGCCCCCGGATCGTGTGCCCGTCGAGGCCGGTGGCGGTGATGTCGATGGGCAGCCGGAACGGGTCGATGTCGACGACGTCGGAGAAGTTGAGGAAGTCGCCGGAGAGCAGCCGGTAGTGCTCGGAGCCCTCGATCTGTGCGCGGGCGTGGCGGATGTTCTCCAGCGATTCGGAGATCGCGTCGTGGGAGTTGACGAGCTCACGCCTGGCGATGTCGATCGAGGCCATGAGCGGGGCGTTCTCGCTCGTCGAGGACGTCATCATGAAGGCGCGGGCCAGTGCCGGCTCGAGCCGGTCGGCGAACTCGGTGTCGCCGAGGTGGAGCAGCGCCGACTGCGTGAACGAACCGGCGAGCTTGTGCGTGCTCATGATGACCATGTCGGCCCCGAGCGTGACCGGCGAGGCCGGGAGATCGGGGTGGAAGCCGAAGTGGGCGCCCCAGGCGGCGTCGATGATGAGCATCGCACCGGCCTCATGGGCCACCTCGGCGAGCGCCGCGACATCGGCCACGGCACCGAAGTAGCTCGGGGTGACGAGGTAGACCGCGGTGACCTTCTCCGGGTGCATGCGGATGGCGTGGCGCAGCGCATCGGGGGTGACGCCGTGGGCGATGCCGTTGGCCTCGTCGACGTTGGGGGAGACGAAGCGGGGGTTGAGGCCGGCGAGCACGATGCCGTCGATGAAGCTCGAGTGCGCGCTGCGCTGGGTGACGACGCCGGTGCCGAGCGTGCCGACGGCCAGTGCCGCCATCCTGTTGCCCTGCGATGAGCCGTTGGTGAGGAACCAGGTGCGGCGGGCGCCCCACGCCTCGGCGGCGAGTTCGAGGGCCTCATCCTTCGGGGTGTCGACGCCGAGGTCGATGCCGTCGAAGAGCGGCGGGACGTCGAGGGAGAGGATGCGCTCGCCGAAGTAGTCGGCCAGACCGTGGGCGATGCCCTCGCCGTTGCGCCCGTGACCCGGGGTGGTGAGGAAGAGGGAGTCGCGCGCCGCCACCCGGTCGAGGGCATCGGCATAGGGTGCGCGTGCGGCCCTGCGGCCCTCGTTGTCGGGTGAGGTGGGCATGGGGGAATCCTGGTGCACGGTCATTCCTTCAGAGTAGGGAACGGACGTCGACGGGAGAATACCAATTTTCCTCCCGTACTCTATATCCAGTATTGAACTGGTGGGGAGAGGCATATGGAAGTCCTTGATACTCGGGGCCTCATGGCTCTGCGCGCGATCGCCGACGCCGGATCGGTCGCTTCGGCCGCGACACGACTGGGCTGGAGCCAGCCGACCGTCAACCATCACCTGGGCAATCTCGAACGGGCCCTCGGGGCCACGCTCATCGAACGGACCCCGCGCGGATCGCACCCGACGACCGTCGGCAGCCTCGTCGTCACCCGGGCCGTCGAGATCCTCGGACTCTGCGACCGCCTCGGCGACGAGGTGGCCCTGTGGCGGGACACGCAGGCGGTGCCGGTGAAGATCGGGGCGGTGCCCACGGTCGGCGCCCGCGTCATCCCGAAGCTCCACCACGAGCTGCAGAAGCGGCCCCGGTGGCAGACCGACGAGTCGACGCAGGGGCTCGGAGCGGCGCTCGATGTGACGATGGACGAGCACGCGAAGCTCGTCGCCCGCCTCGAAGCCGGCGACCTCGACCTCGCTCTGCTCGTCTCGACCGATGTCGACAAGGTGTGGATCCCGCCGGCCCTGACCGCCGATCACCTCTACTCCGAGCAGCTCTTCCTCTGCGTGCCCACCTCGGTCGGCCCCGTCCCCATCGGGACCGACGGGATGCCCGACTTCGCCGCCCTCGTCCCGCAGACGTGGGCGTTCAGCATCGATCCCGGCGACGCGATCGACGAGGTGATCCGCGCGTTCTGCCTCGCCGCGGGCTTCGAGCCGCGGGTGGGGATGCGGATGGACGATTACGCGGCGATCAACCGGATGATCGCCGCAGGCCTCGCGATCGCCGTCATCCCCGAATCCTCGCTGCCCGCCGACGAAGGGATCGAGATCCTGCCGCTGCCGCTCAGCGCCGCCCGCCGCGACGTCCTCGTCGTCTCACGCGCCCGCGTCCAGGGCCCCAGCCGCGGACCTGCCCGCCACGACCCGATCGTCGCAGCCCACGGCGCGGCACTGGCCGAGGTGATCGCCGACGTCCGCACGGTCACCGCGGTGTGGCGGTGAGAGGCAGGCCGTGCTGAGAGGGAGCGCCGAGGCGGGTGGGGCGATCGCCGGTCGCGGGCCCGCGCGTACAGATGGTCAGTGCGGCTGCCAGGCGTCCTCGATCGCGGCCTTCTCCGCGATCTCCTTCGGCAGCCGCTTCGCGGCGAGGTCGGCGATCGTCACCTTCTCGAGCACACCGCGCAGGGCGTAGCGTGCGGCCACCCACACCTGCTGGAGCGCCTCGGCGGCATCGTCGTACTCGACGGCTTCGGGCCGTTGGCCGTAGATCGAGACGAGGGGGCCGTCGACGGCGCGGATGACGTCGGCGGCGCTCACCTCGGCGGCGGGCCGGGCGAACCTCCATCCGCCGGACTTCCCCCGCACGGACACGAGGATGCCGGTGCGGCGGAGGTCGGCGAGGATGGCCTGGAGGAAGCCCTTGGGGATGTCCTGCCGGCGGCCGAGCTCGTCGGCGCTGATGGGGTCGCTCTCGCCCGCGCCGGCGATCTCGATGAGGGCGCGCAGGGCGTAGTCGGACTTCGTAGTGACCCGCATGCCGTCATCGTAGCGCGGCAACGCGGACGTCCTGCGGCACCGCGGACCGGGAGCGCCGTGACGGCGGGTCGGTCCGCGGTGCCGTGGGCAGGCGTCGGGAGGGCGCTGCCCGGGTGCTGCTCAGGCGTCGGCGGGGACCGGCTCGGCCTGCGCCTCCTCACGGCGGGTCTTCCGCTCGAGCCGGATGACGTGGACGAGGAGCGAGACCCACGCCAGCGCCAGCGCGATGAGGATCGTCGTCACGACCGGGGGTGTCGCGCCCAGGGAGAGGGCGATCGTGCGGGCGTTGGTGAGGATGATGATGCCGCCGGCCGCGATCGCCAGGACCTTCGCGGGCAGGATCTTGACCAGCCAGGCGGCGAAGGGGGCGGCGATGATGCCGCCGACGAGCAGTGCCCCGGCGATCGACCAGTCGATGCCCTGCGAGCCGAGGGCGAAGAGGAAGCCGAGGGATCCGCCGACGGCGACGACGAACTCGCTCGTGTCGATCGAGCCGACGACCTTGCGCGGTTCGAGGCGTCCGGAGGAGAGCAGGGTCGTCGTGCCCACGGGACCCCAGCCGCCTCCGCCGATCGCGTCGAGGGCACCGCCGACGAGGCCGATGGGCACGAGCAGACCTTTGCCGGGGCGTCCCTTGAAGGTCGGTCGGGCGCCGCCGAGGGCGAGGAAGCGCCACACCACGTAGACGCCGAGGGCCAGCAGGATCCCGGAGATCCACGGGGTGGCCGCGTCCCCGTTGAGTCCGGCGAGGAACGTGGCTCCGGCGAACGCGCCGATGAAGCCGGGGACGGCGAGGATGAGGACCGTGCGCCAGTCGACGTTGCCGAACTTGTGGTGGGAGATGCCGGAGACGAGCGAGGTGCCGATCTCGGAGAAGTGCACCGCCGCCGAGGCGGTCGCCGGGGCGATGCCGGTGGCGAGCAGCAGGGTCGTCGACGTCACGCCGTACGCCATGCCGAGCGAGCCGTCGATGAGCTGGGCGATGAGCCCGACGATGCCTAAGACGATGAGCTGTCGCATAGTGGCCGCCTTCCATGAGGGAGATTGTTGAGCAGTTCGGAGGTACTCCCACACAATAGCCATTAAGTTGAGTGAATTACTACACTATGAACTTCTGTGACGCGCTGCGCTGGCCGATGGCTGTGATGCTGGGACCGATTGCGGGTCCGCGGGTCGGTGTGCGCCTACTTGCCGATGGAATCGTGGCGAAAGTCGCCTCCAGGGTTCCGCAGAATCGTCGACGAGTGGGCGCAGATTGCTCAACTGTAGTGCGATGGCGACTGCAGTGGGGTGGCGTCGGGCGAGGTGTGCGGGGCCCGCGGCACGGGATGCGCCGCACTGAGGCAGCCGCCCTGCGGTGAGCTCGTGGTTACTTCGGGTCCGGAATTCCGCCGAGGCGGAGCACGTCGAGGTCGACCTGGCCCTCGATGCCGTCGATCTTCGCGAAGTAGTGCACCTGCCACATCGTCCAGGTGTCGTCCTCGGGTCGGGCGAAGAAGTTCGTCACCCACTGCGGGCGTTCGGCCAGTGCGCCGATCGAATATTCGGAGGTGAAGGATCCGCGGGCGTAGACGAGCAGGGGGCGGCCCCACGCCTCTTCGACGATGCGGCGGAAGTCGCCCAGTTCGGCGTCGACCTGCGCCTGCGGTGGGCGCTTCGCGCAGGCCCCGATGAGTTCGAGGTCGATCGCCGGGGCAAGGGCCTCGGGGTCGGGAGGCGCTGCGGCGAGGAAGTTCTTCGCCTGTTCGGCACCCGGCGAGCAGAGGGTGAAGAAGTGGTAGGCCCCGCGTCGCAGGCCCGCTTCGCCTGCGCCCGCCCAGTTCGCGGCGAAGCGCGGGTCGATGTAGTCGTTGCCTTCGGTCGCCTTGATCATCGCCGCCTCGACCTCGTCACCGGCGACCGCCGACCAGTCGATGGCGCCCTGATGGTTGGAGACGTCGATCGCGATGACCTCGCCCGGCCCGAGGGCAGGACGGCCGTTGGGCACCCAGACGAACCACCACGCGGCAGCGAAGGCGAGGACCGAGGCAAGGACCAATGCCGTGACGACGAGCGGTCGGCGCGACCGCCGGGAGGAAGCGCGCCGGGTCGACGGACGCGAGGACGAAGCACGTAGGGTCGACGGTCGCCGAGACGAGGAGCCTGCACCCGCCGACCGCGACCCCGGCTGTTGTCGGGATGACCTGCGGGTACGTCCCTTACCGCTGCCGTTGGTCGATCCGCTCCCGCTCATCACCCCAGGTTATCGGCACCGCCTCGCCCGATCAGACGCGGGCGCTCAGGCCGCGCCTTCGACCTCCCGGACGATCGGCAGCTCGCACGTCGTCGGCGCGACCTGCCGGTACCCGGAGAGGAACTCGCCGAGGCGCTCGATCGACTGCTCGAGGACGTCGACCGACGGCAGGGTGACGAGCCGGAAGTGGTCGGGCCGGGACCAGTTGAACGCCGTGCCGTGGGAGATGAGGATCTTCTGCTCGCGCAGGAGGTCGAGCGCGAACTGCTCGTCGTCGGTGATCCCGAACTTCTCGACGTCGAGCTTCGCGAAGAGGTAGAGCGCCCCGTCGGCGCGCTGCGCGCTCACGCCGTCGATCGCGTTGAGCCCGGCGTGGGCGACCTCCATCTGCTCGCCGAGGCGGCCGGTCGGCAGGACGAGGTCCTCGATCGACTGATGTCCGCCGAGGGCTGCCTGGATCGCGTGCTGAGCGGGCACGTTCGCGCACATGCGCATGTTCGCCAGCAGCGTGATGCCCTCGATGTAGCTCTTCGCCTCGGCGAGTGGTCCGGTGATCGCGAGCCAGCCGGCCCGGTAACCGGCGATCCGGTAGGCCTTGGAGAGTCCGGAGAACGTCAGGCAGAGGACGTCGTCGCCGGTCAGGGTCGCCATGTTGATCATCTCGACGCCGTTGTACGTGATCTTCTCGTAGATCTCGTCGGCGAAGACGATGAGGTTGTGCCGCCGGGCGATGTCGACGATCGCCGCCAGGGTCTGCCGCGGGTAGACGGCGCCGGTGGGGTTGTTCGGGTTGATGACGACGATCCCGCGTGTGCGCTCGGTGATCTTCGCCTCGAGGTCCTCGAGGTCGGGCAGCCAGCCGTTCTCGTCGTCACACGCATAGTGCTTCGGCGTGCCGCCCGACAGCGCCACCGAGGCGGTCCACAGCGGATAGTCGGGGCTGGGCACGAGGATCTCGTCGCCGGGATTGCACAGCGCCTGCAGGGAGAGCGTGATGAGCTCGCTCACCCCGTTGCCGAGGAAGACCTCCCTCGCATCGAGGTTCGTGATGCCCTTCGACTCGTAGTGCTGGACGACGGCGCGACGGCCGGAGAGGATCCCGCGCGAATCGGAGTAGCCCTGCGCCTCGGGCAGGTGCCCGACCATGTCCTGGACGATCGTCTCGGGGGCTGCGAAGCCGAAGGGGGCCGGATTGCCGATGTTGAGCTTGAGGATCGTGTGCCCCGCTGCCTCCATCGCCTCCGCCTCTTCGAGGACGGGTCCTCGGATGTCGTAGAGGACGTTGGCCAGCTTCGACGACTGCCTGAACATGGGTGCCTTTCCTTGAGAACGCTGCCCTTCCCACGCTAGGGCCCCTGCGCGGATGGTCCTGACCGATCAGAGGCGCGTTTCGAACACCTTTGGCACCCGAAGCGGACCGATGTGCAGACCTTTGCCGCCTCTCCCGCATCCCGCCGAGGCGACCGAGCGCTGGCGACTAAGCTGAGTTCCGTGTCCGATCCAGCACCCCGCCGTCGCGGACGTCCGCCGAAGTCCTCGCGCGGCGACGCCCGTGAGGCGATCGCGAAGGCCGCGGCCAGCGAGTTCGCCGAACGCGGCTACGATGCGGCGTCGATGCGCGGCATCGCCCGCCGGGCCGGAGTCGATCCGTCCCTCGTACACCACTACTTCGACTCGAAGGCCGCGCTCTTCGCCGAGGCCGTCCGCCTCCCCGTCCGGCCCGACCGGATCGTCCGTCGCGCCCTCGACGCACCGCTGAACCGCCTCGGCGAATCGATCGTCACCACGGTCCTCACGGCCTGGGAGAACCCGAAGGTCAGGCCGATCGGGATCACTCTGCTCAAGACCGCGATCGGCGGATCCGGGGCCGGCGGCCTGCTGCGACAGTTCATGGTCCGAGAGCTCGGCCGGGCGATCGCCGGCCGGCTTGAGACCGAGGGCATCGATCCTGCCGAGGCGGACCTGCGGGCCACCCTCGTGATGAGTCAGATGGCCGGTGTCCTCATCGTCCGGCACGTCATCGGCATCGAACCGCTCGCCTCCGAACCGATCGCCGAGGTGATCGCCAGGGTCAGCGTATCCGTGCAGGGTCACCTCGACGGCCGACTCTAGACCGCCGCACCCGTCTGCACCGCTGAGGTCGTCGTCCGTCGTCCGTCGTACCGAGGGGCGCCTTGCGCCGGGATCCCCGCCGTCACCCCTTGACGTGCACCGCGAACAGGCGTCTAATTCATCGTATGGTGAATAATGTGGTCGAGATGCGCGGTCTCACCGTCCGCCGCGGTCGGGCGACGGTCCTCGACCGCCTCGACCTCGATGTGCCCGCAGGGGAGATCATCGGCCTGCTCGGCCCGAGCGGCAGCGGGAAGACGACGCTCATGCGCGCGATCGTCGGCATGCAGATCACCCGCGGGGGAACCGTCACCGTCCTCGGCCGCCCAGCCGGGTCCCGGGCCCTGCGTCACCGGGTGGGCTACATGACCCAGCAGGCGAGCATCTACGAGGACCTCACGGTGGAGCAGAACCTCCGCTACTTCGCCCGTATCGTCGGAGCCCCTGCCACCGACGCGGCCCGTGTCATCGAGCGCACCGGTCTGAGCGGGCAGGCGCGGCAGATGGCGCGCACGCTCTCGGGCGGTCAGACGAACCGTGTGTCGCTGGCGGCCGCGATGCTCGGAGAGCCCGAGCTCCTCGTCCTCGACGAGCCCACCGTCGGCCTCGACCCGGTGCTGCGCGCCGACCTCTGGGGGATCTTCCGTGGACTCGTCGACGACGGGGCGTCGATCCTCGTCTCGAGCCACGTCATGGACGAAGCCACCCGCTGCGACCGACTCCTGCTCATGCGCGAAGGCCGCGTCATCGCCGACGCGACACCGCGAGAACTCCTGCGCAGCACCGGCGCGAAAACTGCCGAGGACGCTTTCCTGCGCCTCATCGAACGCGACAGCGGCCGCCGCGGTCAAGTGAGCGGGGGCGGTCGGCGCCGCCGCCTCCTCAGCGCGCGAACTGGGTCGGACACGACGCGACCCCGACATGGCGACCGATCCGAAGACAGTCGCGCCGACAGTCGCGCCGACAGTCGCGCGGGCCGATCCGAGGACGGGCCCGACGACCGGACCGACGGACACGGGAGCTGGTCATGAGCCCGAAGCGCACGCTCGCGACGACGGGCCGGGTGCTCGCGCAGATCCGCCACGACCCGCGCACGATCGCCCTCCTCCTCGTCGTGCCGAGCCTGCTCATCGGCCTCGTCGCGTGGATCTTCGACGAGACCGAGGTCTTCTCGTCGATCGGTCCCGCGATGCTCGCGCTCTTCCCCTTCATCGTCATGTTCCTCGTCACGAGCATCGCGACTCTGCGGGAACGTCGCAGCGGGACGCTCGAGAGGTTGCTGTCGATGCCGCTGGGCAAGGGCGATTTCATCCTCGGCTATACGCTCGCCTTCGGTCTCCTCGCGATCGTCCAGACGGCGATCGCCGTCGCCTTCGCGGTGGGGGTGTGCGGTCTGACGATCGACGGCTCTCTCGGTCTGCTCTTCGCCGTCGCGATCGTCGACGCCCTGCTCGGGACCGCCCTCGGGCTTCTGGCCAGTGCGTTCGCCCGCACCGAGTTCCAGGTCGTCCAGTTCATGCCGGTCTTCGTCTTCCCGCAGATCCTCCTCGGCGGGATCTTCCTGCCCCGCGACCAGCTTCCCGAGGTGCTCGAGACGATCGGCGACTGGATGCCGCTGTCCCATGCGATCGACGCGCTCACGGCGGTGGCGACTGGGGACGAGGACGCGAGCTGGGTGTGGCTGCGGATCCTCTTCATCGGCTGCTGGATCGTCGGTGCGATCGTCGTCGGCTCCCTCACCCTGCGCCGGCGGACGCCGTAGGGGACGGGCGGTCCTACGTCAGACGACCCAGCGTCAGGCGGTGCCGCATCAGGCGGTTCTGCGGTCGCTCGCGAGCATGCCGAACACGAGGGTGTCCGTCCACTCGCCCTTCGACCACCAGTCCTGACGCAGATGCGCCTCCCGTCTCATCCCGATCCGCTCTGCCAGCTTCGCCGAGGCGGTGTTCCGGGCATCCATCTGCGCGACGACCCGACGCAGACCGCAGTCGTCGAAGGCCATGTTGAGCACCGCGATCGCGGCCTCCGAGGCGAAGCCGTGCCCGCTCGCTGCGGGGTCGAGCACCCAGCCGATCTCCGCCTTCGTCAGATCCGTGCCGTCGAGCCAGATCGCGATGTCGCCGATGACGGTCGACCCGGCGATGTCTTCGTGATCGTCATCGGTCTCGATGACGAGGGCGAGCGCCTTCGCCTCACCGCTCAGCCCCGTGCGCTGCAGCCGCTTGCCGATCTCGGTGCGGGCCACCTCAGAGGTCCAGGGATCACCGAGGAGGAACCGCGAGACGTCGTCGCGGGAGTAGATGGGCAGCAGCTCCTCGGCGTCGGAGGGCTGGTACGTGCGCAGCCGCAGACGATCGGTGGTGAGGGTGAGCGCGGGCTCGGTCATAGAGTCCACCGAACCACGCAGGGACTGCCCGGTCAAGGAGTTCGGGGGCGCCTGCTGGGGTGACTGCGACTCGGGACGGTCGTGGGGCGGGGGTGCGGCTTGTGTCGATGAACGGGCCCAGGCGATGCACGACAGCGGTGAGGCGACGCCGCCCCGGTCCGTTCGGACCGAGCCGACGCCGACTCACCGCTGTGGATGCCCCTCACCGGGACTGGTCGCCTCCCGGGAGGAGGTCAGGGGTGTCTCGGCGACTGCGCTCAGATGTTGATGAGCTTGCGACGCTGGGCGAGGCGCACGAGTGCGGTGCCGCCGATGATCGCAGCGACGCCGAAGAAGATCGCCGCGCCGATCTCGACACCGGTGCGGGGCAGGAACCCTCCGCCTCCGCCGGCGATGCCCGGGCCCTTGTCACCACCGGAACCGGTGTTGCCCTCGCCGCCACCGGCACCGTTCGACCCGCCGGCACCACCGGCATCGGCCTCGGAACCGTCGGCGCCGCCGGTCGAATCGCCGCCGCCGTTCGAGTCCTGCCCGCCGTCGGAGCTGCCACCGGCATCGGCACTGCCGTTGGAGTCGGACGAGCCCTTCGAGTCGTCGGAACCGTTCGCATCGTCACCCGGGTCACCGGGGACTTCGGCGTTGCGGTCGAGGCCGAGGCCGTCGGCGATCGTGTAGTTCGTGTCGGTCTGGTCGGTCAGTCCCACGACGTTGGCCGCTCCCGGTCCGTAGGCGGCGATGCGCAGCTGCGAGCCGGTGTGGCTCTGCGACTTGCCCTCTTCGGCGGTGCCGTAGGCCACGGTCATCGGGCTGCCGTCTGCCGTGGTCAGGGTGCGGGTGAGACCCGGGGTCGTCGAACCGGGGTAGACTATCTGGCTCGAGTGGGCGTGGTCGGCGGTGGCGATGACGAGGGTCTCGCCGTCCTTCTTCGCGAAGTCGAGGGCCGCGGTGACGGCCTCGTTGAGGTCGACGGTCTCACCGATCTGACCGCACGGGTTCGCCGCATGGTCCTGCTTGTCGATGCTCGCGCCTTCGACCTGGAGGAAGAAGCCCTTGTCGTTGTCGAGGAGGTCGACGGCCTTGTTCGTCAGCGTTTCGAGGGACGGCACCGCGGACGTGCGCTCCGGGTTGGGCTCGCACTTCGCTGCCGGTTCGGCGCCGCCGGTGCGGGTGGCCAGCGGTCCCTGCAGACGGACGGGGAAGTTGCCGTCGGAGAAGAGGCCGAGGACCGGCTTGTCCTGGTTGGCCTCGGTCACGGCGTCGAGGGACTTCGCGTCGCTGACCAGCTGGTAGCCGCGGTCAGTCGCCTGCTGGCGCAGCGTCTTGCCCTGCCAGTCGCCGGCCTTCGCGGTCTGTTCGAACGAGGCCGCACCGCCGCCGAGGGTGACATCGGCGCGCGTATTGAGGATCTGCTCGCTGATCGAACCGAGGCCGCCGTTCTCAAGTGCCGCGGTGGAGCATTTCTTGCTCGTCTCCTCGGGTCCGTAGCAGCCGCGGTCGCTGATGTGGGAGGCCTGCGCGGCCGGGGTCGCGTCCTGGATCTCCGCGGTCGAAACGTTGCCGGTCTTCAGCCCGTTCGCGCGGGCGAGTTCGATGAGCGTCTTCTGCGGGTTGCCCTTGCGGTCGATGCCGAGGGCACCGTTGTAGGTCTTCGTCCCCGAAGCCCAACCGGTGGCGCTCGCCGCCGAATCGGTGACGTAGTCGGGCTTGCCCGTCTCCTTGTCGACCGAGTACGTCGTGTAGCTGCCGGTCAGGGGCAGTTCGTCGATGCCGGAGAAGCGGCCGTTCGCGCCCTCGGCGTAGTTGCGGGCCACGGTGATCTCCGAGTCGCCCATGCCGTCGCCGATGAGGAGGATGACGTTCTTCGCTCCTGCATCCTCGATGGATTTGCGGATCGAGTCGGTCATGTCGCCGTCGAGCTGGCGGGCGCCGCCGGGTTCGTCGATTCCCGCCGCCGAGGCGGGGGCCGCGACTCCGAAGAGCGCGAGAGTGAGGGCGCCTGCCGCAGCGGCGACGCGCAGAGTTGTCCTGGCCATGGGGGTCCTTCCGGATCGTGGTGCGCGAGTGCGCGAAACTGCCTCTTCAACCTACTCAGGCAATTCGCAGACTGTGTTGATCCGGAATGAAGGGAACGTGAACAACCCAGTCACTACCGCGAGAGCGCCTGCTTCCACGAGACCTTCGGGCCCGAGCGGAGGATCGAGCGCTGGAAGATCCGCGTGGCCAGCAGCAGGGCGAGGAGGGTCGTGAGGACGAGGATCGCCAGCGAGACGAGCGGCTCCCACCACTGCATCGTGCCCGTGAACACCCGCATCGGCACCGCCACGGCTGCGGAGAACGGGACGTAGCTGAGCACCGCCATGACCGCCTCGTTGTCGGCGAAGAGGACGACGCCCATGTAGGGCATGAGGATGAGCATCATGATCGGCGAACTCGTCGACCCCAGATCCTCCGCACGCGAGACCATCGAGGCCGCCGCCGCGTAGAGGGCGGCGATCATGACGAAGCCGACGACGAAGAGCGGGATGAACCACGCGATCGGCTCCGCCAGCCGCCCGAGCACGAGATCGTTCCCGCTGATCGCCGCCCCGATGAGGACCGAGACCGCGGTGAGCGCGATCTGCGCGAACGCGAGCAGGGAGCAGGCGATGACCTTGCCGAACATGAGCACCCGCGCCGAGGTCGATGCCAGCAGGATCTCGACGATCCGCGACTGCTTCTCCTCGACGACCGAGGAGGCGATCGTCATCCCGAACGTCATCGCCGAGGAGAGGAAGATCAGCCCGAGACCCAGACCGATGAACCGTGTGAGCGTCGGGTCCGGGGCATCGGGGTCGAGGAGTTCGACGTTCGGGGTGCGGCTGAGTGCGGTCGTCAGCGACTCCGGTGCCGACCGCAGCGCGATGACCGTCGACCCGGTCGGCGACGCGGGGTCGTCGACGACGGCAGCGGCGACGTCCTCGGAGCTCACGAGCCGCTTCGCCTCCTCGACGCCGGCGACGACGACGGGTTCGACGTCGTCGATCCCGGACAGGGATTCCGCCGAGGTGACTGCCACCCTGTCCGTGGAGGCGAAGAGCGAGGGCAGCGTCCCTGAGACGGCGACGAAGGCGCCGAAGAGGACGACCGAGAGGAGGGTGGAGATCATGAACGACTTCGACTTCAGCCGCACCATCACCTCGCGTTCGATGACGAGGCCGATCGCCGTGGTGAAACCGGCCCGAGTGGTCTCGACCGGGGTGGACAGATGGGTGGCCGGGGTGGGCTGATGGGTGCTCATGCCTGCGTGACCTCCTGGAAGAGACGGTTGAGGGGCACGGAATGCGGGGCGAACGACCGGACCGACGAGACGTCGATCGCGCGGCGGAGGACCGCCTCGGCGGCGGCATCGTCAGGGGCGGAGAAGCGCACCCAACGGCCGTCGAACTCGGTGACGGTGATGTCGGGGACGGCCCGCACCCATGCGAGGTCGGCATCGGTCTCGAGCGTCCATTCGGGCAGGCTGCGGGAGCGACGCAGCTCCTCGGCGGTGCCCGCGGCGATGAGCCGGCCGTCGCCGATGATGACGAGGTCGTCGACGAGGCGTTCGACGAGGTCGAGCTGATGGCTCGAGAAGAGGACGGGAGCGCCGGTGTCGGCGAAGGCGGTGAGGACCTCGAGGGTGCGTTCGACGGCGGCGGGGTCGAGACCGGAGAACGGTTCGTCGAGGACGAGGGCGCGGGGTCGGTGGATGAGGGCGGCGGCGATCTGCACCTTCTGCTGATTGCCGAGGCTGACCGATTCGAGGGTGTCGCTCGGCTTCCCCTTGAGGTCGAGGCGGTCGAGGAGTTCGAGACCCCGGCGCTTCGCCGAATGCCGGCTCAGCCCGTGGAAGCGGGCGAGGTAGACGAGCTGGTCGATGATCGGCATCTTCGGATAGAGCCCGCGCTCCTCGGGCATGTACCCGATCGCGCTGCGGTCGGCCGCGGCGATCTCGGCCCCGTCGATCGTGATCCGGCCGGAGTCCGCGGCGAGGACGCCCAAGAGGATGCGCATCGTCGTCGTCTTGCCCGAACCGTTCGATCCGACGAAGCCGGTCATCCGGCCGGCACCGATGTCGAAGCTGAGATCGTCAAGGACCTGGTGGTCGCCGAAGCTGCGGGAGATTCCCTCGAGACTGATCATGCCTCCACGCTAGGCGGAGGACGCTCCGGGCGGCTCAGCCGTGAGGGCGAATTCGGCCTCCGCTGGCCGGGGGAGGCGCGGGCTGCCCCGGGTTGTCACCGACTCTCACCACCCCGTTCTCATACGCCCAGATCACCGCGTGCGTGCGGTCCCGGATGCCGAGCTTGCCGAGGACGTTCGACACGTGCGTCTTCACCGTCGCCTCGCCGAGGTAGAGCCGGCCTGCGATCTCCGCGTTCGTCAGTCCCGTGGCGAGCTGCTGGAGGACCTCGCGTTCGCGGTCGGTGAGCAGGTCGAGCTCGGGTGCCGGCGCAGCCGAGGCCGCCGGGGTGCTCACGGAGCGTTCGATGACGCGACGGGTCACCTCGGGGGAGAGCAGACCGTCGCCGTGCGCGAGGGCGGTGACGGCGTCGATGAGCTGCTCCGCCTCGGCGGTCTTGAGGAGGAAGCCCCCGGCGCCGGCGGCAAGGGCGTCGAAGAGGAAGTCGTCGCGGTCGAAGGTCGTGAGCATGAGGACGGCGCTGCCGAGGCCGCGACGCACGATCTGCGCGGTCGCGGCGAGGCCGTCCATGACGGGCATCTGCACGTCCATGCAGATGACGTCGGGGCTGAGTTCGAGGGCGCGGTCGATGGCGACCTGACCGTTCTCGGCCTCGCCGACGACGGTGATGCCGTCCTCGGTCTCGAGGATCGTGCGGAAGCCGGCACGGACGAGGGACTGGTCGTCGACGAGGAGGACACGGATCATGCTCAGGCCTTCGCGGAATCCGGGGCAGGGGACGCCGAAGCGGTGGCTTCGGTGCCGGCCGGTGTGCCGGTTGCGCCGTTACGGGTGTATGGCAGGCGGGCACGGACCAGCCAGCCGCCGCGGGACTTCGGACCCGCTTCGAGGGTTCCGCCGAGGGCGCCGATGCGCTCGCGCATGCCGACGATGCCGAGCCCCGTGCCCACCGACTGGTGCGCGGTCGGGCCCGCCGCGGAGTCGCTGACCTCGACCTCGAGGTCTCTCACGCCGTAGCGCAGCCGCACCGACACCTCGGCGTCGGCACCGGCATACCGGCGGCTGTTCGTCAGGGACTCCTGGATGACCCGGAAGACGGAGAGTTCCATGATCGGGGTGAGCGGGCGCGGGGTCCCGAGCGTCTCGACGTCGATGGTCTGCCCGGCGCGGCGGGCATCGGCGATGAGTTCGGGCAGATCGCCCAAGCCCGGGTTGCCGAGGCCCGGGTTGCCGGTCGTCCGATTCGCCGAGGCGGTCTGCCCTTCCGTGTCCCGCAGGGTGTGGACGAGGGTGCGGAGCTCGTCGACGGTCTCCCTGGTCGAGGACTCGATGATGCTCAGCGACTCGCGTGCCTTCTCCGGGTTCTTCTCCAGACTGCGCCGGGCGGCGGCAGCGTGGATGCCGACCCCGGCGATGTGGTGGGCGACGCCGTCGTGGAGTTCACGGGCGATGCGCACGCGTTCGAGGTCGATCGCCTGGTCGGCCAGCTGCCGGCTCTGCCGACTGACCTCCTCGTTGGCCTCGCGGAGTTCGGTCATGAGCCGACGCTGGCTCCACGCACGGTTGCCGAAGACCCAGGCTCCGCCGAAGAAGACGATGTTGATGAGGAAGGAGATGCTCGACGCCGCCGCGTACTGGAGCACCGTGAGCTGACCGAGGTTCGACCATTGGACGGCGGCAGCGGCGATGAGCGAGGCGAAGATCGCGATGCACAGCAGCAGGCGGGAGACGAAGGCCCGCCGCCGGTCGCTCTGCCACGCCCCGACGGAGTAGACGGCGAGGAAGACGGCGATCTGCGCGACTCCCGGCTCCATCGCCCCGAGGAACTGGGCGCCGACGTAGATCGTCGACACCACCCAGGCGACCCAGCTCGGGAAGCGCCGGCGCCAGACCAGAGGCACGGCGACGACGAACGAGGCCAGGCACGAGACCCACAGCGGGACCTTGAACGGCCAGAACCCCGTCGCATCGTAGAGCGCGGCGAAGATCGCCGACCCGGCGCCGAGGGCGACCACAAGGTACCAGTCGCGCGCCCGGGGCCGCCTCTCCTCGGCGGTGATCTGCTCTGCCATTCCTCCAGCTTAGGCACCGAGGTGAACGCGGGGCATCCACCGCTGTGCGGAGTGCGGGTCCGCCGCGTGGTGGAGCCTGTTGCGGACCCGCGCGGTGGACACGACCGGGTGTGGTCGAGACTGCGCGTTTCCGCTGAGCGCCTGCTCAGCCACCGATTCCCACTCGGTTATCCGCCCGAACCCCCTGCCGTGAGAGCGCGAGCCAGGCGATCCCAGCAAGCGGCGGCAGGAAGAACACGACTCTGACGACCGGGGGGATCTCCACTTGTACGGCGTTGTAGGCCGCGACCGCAAGACCGAGGGCGCTCAACCCCAGCGCGATCCACCATCCGACACGGGACCGCGCCAAGGGACCGATGAGGAGATATGCGAGCGCGACCACGAACCCGGCGCCGGCCAGGACGAACAGATAGGTCAGTGTCACCGATACCGCCTCATCGAGGCCGATGCCCGAGGCGTTCGGATAGGCGTATGCTCCTGCGAGCGCCGGGCGCACCTGTCCGGCCGAAACGACGGTGACGACGACGGCGGCGGCGCTGGCAAGTCCGCCGATGAGGGCGGCGGTGCGGGTGCGGATCATGATGTCCTCCAGAGTCCCGAAAGTGTTGAGATATGATGTCTCAACTGGTACTGCTAGGCTAAAGAGACATCATGTCTCAAGTCAAGGGGTTCCCATGCCGCGCTTGCACCGAACCACCGAGGAGACGCGATCTCTCGTCGCCGCAGCGGTCGTCGACTTCGTCGCGCGCCACGGCATCGCCGTGTGGCCGGAGATCCCCATGGAGGTCATCCTCGAGAACGCCGGCGTCTCACGCGCGTCGGCCTACCGGATCTGGTCGGGGAGGTCGGCGTTCAGTGCGTTCGCGCTCGAGCAGTGTCTCGCGGGACATGCGATGGCCACCCTGGGCACCGATCGCGCCCTCGAGCTTGCCCGCAAAGCCGTCGAGGGAGAGACCGGAGGCCGGGATTCGCGGGCGGATAGCGCGGCCCGCTTCATCGCGTTCGCCGCGGACGAGGAGCTCGATATCCTCCTCGGCTCTATCCGCTGGCGGGCCTTCGTGCGCTTCCAGGCAGTCGCGCTCGATGCCCCGACGGAAGAACTCGCCGAGCTCCTCGACCGGATCGACGCCGAGGACACCGGCCGAGTGCGCGCGGTCTACGAGCGGGTCGCAAGGGCCTGGGGGCTCGAGTCCGTGTCACCAGCGGGCACGTCTCCGATCGCCGAGGCCGCCCTCCTGCTCGCCCGCAGCGCGGTGGCGAGGATCGTCTCCGGACGGGATGAGGCGCGAATCCGCGCAGCCTACATCGAAGGGCTGTCATCGCTGGTCAAGGGCGCGTTCCGTGAACGTCCGGATGGGAAGATCGACCTCGCCGAGCTTGTCGGCTGACTAGAGGTCGACGGCGAGGATCGGTTCGGTCGTCGGCTGCTCGGATCCGCCGGAGGGTTCGACGGTGATGCCGAACTGGCTGCCGGCGCCGAACGTGCTGTCATCGACGTAGGCTAGGCTGCCGACGAGAAGCCCGGCGCTCTTGGCCCCATCGGCGCCGATGACCCACATCTGCAGGGACTTGTCCTGCGGATCGGCGACGTCTGCGGTGCTCACGCGGATGGCCTGCTCGGCCTCCGAGGAGACGACGGTGACCGTCCCACCCGTCGCGAGCACAGTCGTCGAGGCCTTGAGGTCGGGTGCGCTGAGCAGACGGGTCGCGTCGTCGAGGGTCCGCTGCGTGTGCTCGAGCCGCTCGGCCACAGCGTCCTGTTTGCGCTGCATCTGCCATGCGTTGACCGAGAACCCGGTGACGACGAGGATGACCGCGGCCGCGGCCGCCGCCCACGGAAGCCACGTGCGCATCCGCCGTCGGCGCCGCTGCGCGAGGTCGATCGGCTCTGCTGATGCGGCCGATTCGGACTCCGTCGCCGACGGTGCCGCGGACGCTGACCCGGACCCCGCTGCCGAGGATGTCGCCCCGATCGGCGCTGACGTCGTCGATTCGCTGTTTCGGGGGGCCGCCTCGGCGGGAGAATCCTCCTGCGCGACGGCATCGGGAACGGCGAGGATCGCCCGCCGCGTCTCCGCGCTCACGGGCTGGGGCTCGTCGGAGAACGCCATGAGGGCCACGGTGTCGGCGTAGGCTTCGACCTCGGCACGGAACTCGGGATCGGTCTCGTTCAGGGCGCGCGCCTCGGCGAGTTCGTCGTCGCTGAGCCCGCCCAGGGCCAGTCCGGCGGCCAGGTAGTCGCGATCTGCGCTCATCGGCTCGCCTCCAACTCTTTCCGCAGTTTCCTCATGCCGTCTCTGATCCTCGATTTGATCGTGCCCAACGGGACTCCGAGTCTCTCCGAGATCTGAGCGTGGGTCATGCCCTGATAGAACGCCATGACGATCGGCTGAGCCTGATCGGCAGGCAGGAGCTTGAGTGCTGAGACGGTGCGATCGGACTCGGCGTGATCGATGACCGTCTGTTCGACCTCCTCGCCGACCTCTGCGGCCGACCGCAGCCCGTCGGCGACGTCACGGTCACGGGAGGCCTGGACGCTGCGCACGCAGTCGATGGCCCGCCGGCGGCACATGGTCACCAGCCAGGCTCGGCCGGTTCCCCGTGAGGGATCGAAGCTGCCCGAACGCGCCCACGCCTCGGCGAAGCACTCCTGGAGCACTTCCTCGGCGAGGGAGCGACTGACGACGATGCGCATGATGACCGCCATGAGGATGGGGGATTGGGAGACGAAGAGCTCCTCGAACGCGTCGCGATCGCCGGCGGCGATCTGCACGAGCAGCCGGCCGCAGGGGTCAGACGAGGTCTCCGTCCGGGTGCCGGCCTGATCGCTGCTGCCGGGCGGGGAGTCCCCTTCGGCCCCGTGGTCATGGGAAGTCATGTTCCCATCATGTCATCTCCCGCCGAGGCGGTCGGACGACATACCGGAAGCGGTGACTGCGGGTCGAGGGGGATGCCCCGGAGGGACGTGGGCGTCAGGCCGACCTCATGTGGGGATGGGTCGTAGAGCCTCGGTGGGGGAGCGAGGCCCGTGAGCGCCGCCGGGGACCGGACTGAGAGATCGGTCCCCGGCAGCTCCTCCCATCCCTCACGTGGGAGGTCAGGGCATGCCTCACTTGGGAGGCATGAGCACGCTGTCGACCATGTAGACGGTCGCGTTCGCGGTCTTCACTCCACCGCAGACGAGCTTGGCGTCGTCGAAGGTGAGGTCGTCGCCGCTGCCGGCGATCTTGACCTTCGAGCCCTCGACGGTCTCCTGCTCGCCGACGATCTCATCGGGGGAGAGCTGACCGGGGATGACGTGGTAGGTGAGGACCTTCGTCAGCTCATCGGCGTTGCCCGCCACCGCTTCGAGATCCTTCTTCGGGATCTTGTCGAACGCCTCGTTGACCGGGGCGATGACGGTGAACTCGTCACCGTTGAGGGTGTCGACGAGGTTGACGTCGGGGTTGAGCTTGCCGGAGACGGCATCGGTGAGCGTCGAGAGCATCGGGTTGTTCGAGGCCGCCGTGGCCACGGGATCCTTGGCCATGCCCTCGACCGAGCCGGCACCGTCGGGGTTCTGCTCGGCGTAGGCCGCGCAGCCGGGGCCGACGAGGGCCGAGTCGGCCATCGTGTCCTCGGACGCCGGTGCCGAGGTCTCGGCCGAGCTGCTCGACTCCGCCTCCGAGCTGCCTTCCGAACCGCTCGTGCCCGAGCATCCGGACAGCACCAGAAGGCCGATCGCGCCGGCCGAGACGAGAGCTGCAGTGCGAGTGCGAAGCGTGGTGGTCATCGTTCTTCTCCTTGTTTCACTGTGTTGCGATTCTCTGGTCGACACAGCTCTTGACTGTCCTGCTGTGTACCTGGTGTTCGCAGCCGTTGCCGTTCCGGATGGGTGCGGGGCGAGAAATCTTGGGAAAGTTCGCCTGTGGGTGACGTCAGTCGGCGGCATCAGTCGACGGCATCAGTCGGCGGCATCAGTCGACGGTGAACTGGATGCGGTGGTGGCCGGTGGCCGAATTGGGGATCGACTCACGGCGCTCGGCGGTCTGGACCGTGCCGTCCTTGTCGACGGCGCGCACGGTGATCGCGTGGAGACCGGAACCGACGTCGGGGAACTCCGCCTTCCACTGCCGCCACGTGTCGACGGTGGCCTCCGCACCGAGCTCGGCCGGCGTCCAGTCCCCGTCGTCGAGGCGGACGTCGACGCGGGCGATCCCCCGCCGCTGCGCCCACGCGCTGCCGCCGGCGACGATCGTGCCGGGGGCCAGCCGCGCGAGGGGCCGCGGCACGTCGATGCGCGAGGCGACGAGGACGGGCGCCTTCGCATCCCACCCCCGTTGGGTCCAGTACGCCTCCTGCTCGTCGAAGCGGGTGAGTTCGAGTTCGGTCACCCACTTCGTCGCCGAGACGAACCCGTAGAGACCGGCGACGACGAGTCGCGCCGGGAAGCCGTGCTCGGGAGTCAGCTGCTCCCCGTTCATGCCGACCGCCAGGAGAGCCTCGCGGTCGTCGAGCATCGCCTCGAGCGGAGTCGAAGCGGTGAAACCGTCGAACGAGCGGGAGAGGACCATGTCCGCATCCGCCTGCGGCCCGGCGCGGCGCAGCAGCTCGCGGACGGGATAGCCCAGCCACGTCGCCGTTCCGAGGAGATCCCCGCCGACCGGGTTGGACACGCAGGTCAGCGTCGTGTGCTGTTCGGTCAGCGGCAGGTCGAGGAGTTCGTCCATCGTGATCGTCACCTCGGTCTCGACCTTCCCGTGGATCCGCAGCGACCAGTCCCGCGGGTCGATCGTCGGCGGGGCGAGCACCGTGTCGATGCGGTAGAAATCGGACTGGTCCGTGATGAAGGGCCGGATGCCCTTGACGCCGAGGCTCGCATCGGCAGGGATGGGCTGTGCCCTCCGCGCGGCGCGGGGGAGGACGAGGTTCGCAACAGCGCCGCCCGCCTCCCTCGTCAGTGCGACGAGCGACTGTCCCGTGGCCAGCCCGATCGCACCGATCGCCGCCGCCGCGCCGGTGAGCGCGAAGAAGCGCCGCCGACTCGCCGAGGTGGGAGTCGGGGACGCTGAGTGCGAGAGCAGGTGGGTCGGGGTGGGCGTGGTTTTGGCTGGGGCGGTGCGGGCGGGAGGCGTGTCGGTGACGGGTTCGTCGGAGCTGCTCACGGCCTGCGTCGGCCGCGTGGGGGCAGTGGCGCCCGGCTTTGAGCCGGCGCCGTCGAACCGCAGCCCTCCCCACAGCACGACCAGACCGGCGACGAGGCCCGTCAGCGTCGGCACGACGTCGGTCGGGCCTGAGCCAGAGCGGGTGAGCACCGCAAGCGCGGGCACGAGTCCGGCGAGCCCGAACGCGATGAGCGCGGCCCGCGGTCGCTTGGCGCCGAGCCACCCGATGAGGGCACCGAGAACGAGCGCCCCGATCCCGACGGTGGCGACGAGGACGATCTTGTCGTTGCTGCCGAAGAGCGCGATGACGGGTTTGATCACGCTCGTCGGGGTGAACGGGATGATCGCCTGACCGAGGACGAGCAGCGGTGCCGAGGTCGGCCCGATCAGCCGCGCGATGAGGTCGGCGAGGCCGAAGAGGAGCAGAGTCGCAGCGACCCCGCTGAGGATCAAGCGCAGGAGAGGCGCGAACTGGCGCAGGGATGGTCTCATGACCGTGGTTCGGAGCCGAAGCCGGTCCAGATGAGTGTCGAACCCGGGTGCCGGTGAGTACCACCCTCGGTGCCGGTGCACGCCGAGCTCGGTGCCGGGGAGCGCGTTCCGAATGTTGCAGATGCGTGCCGAGACCGTGCCCTCGTCGTGACCGCCATTTCACGAAACGTTCAGCCGCGTGCCGCGCTGCTGTCGTAGCATGGATCAATGACTGAGAACCCCGGATACGCCGAGCCGCAGGCACGCCGCGAAGACTCGGACGACGAACCGAAGAGCCCGAATGCCCCCATCTACACCGCGAAGGTGGAGAACCTCGGCGGCACCTCGGGAGAGGTGCGGGTCGAGGACGGAATGACCCTGCCCACCGCACCGACCTCCCACACGGAGCTCGGCAGCAATCCGGAGCAGTTCCTCGCGATGGCCTGGAGCACCTGCCTCGGCGAGACCCTCAAAGTGGTCCTCGCCGTCAACGAGATCGACGCCCTCTCCCGGGTCCGCTGCGAGGTCGACCTCCACCAGGAGAAGTCCGGCGGCTACTACTTCGTGCCCCGCGCCTACATCTCGGTCGAAGGCATCTCGGACACGGACGCGGAGAAGTACGCGGCCCGCGCGCACGCCCGCTGCCCGATCTCGAAGCTGCTCAAAGGCATGGGCACCCCGAGCGTCGAGATCGAAGAGTACAAGAACCCTGACAACTTCCAGCTCAGCTGACAGCCGACGACGTCCAGCTCAGCTGACCCACCCCGACGCCGCAGCCTCACCGAGGCTGCGGCGTCGGCCGTTCTCCGGGGCCGCGGACCGGGAGTCTCAGCCGGCCCGCACCTCGGCGACGATGTCCGCGATCGCCTGGGCCGCCTCGGCGGGATCGATGAGCCATCCCAGATGGGATGAGTCCAGGGTCCGCACCCGGTAGGGGTTGTCCGGGGTGAGCGCATCGCCCTCGGCGATGAGGCGGTCCTGCATCGCCGGAGGGATCGACCGGTCCGCGCCGAGGCGGAGGAACGTCCGCGGGATTCTCCCCCAGGTGCCCGCCTGCGCACGGTCGCCGGAGCCTCCCGCGTCGAGGCCTTCGTCCGTCTGGAACAGACTGAGGAACGTCCGGAACTCGTCGGCGCTGCGATCGGCGGCGAAGAGGTCTTTGAGAGCGGCGAATTGCTCACCGGTGGCAGCCCGGAAGTTGCAGCGCAGCGCCCCGAGCTCGCCGGGGCTGCCGACGAGGAGGGATGCGAGCACCGCATTGTCGACCCCGGCCATCTCGGGTTCGGCGTTGTAGGCGGCGGCGTCGAGGTCGACCGGTGCCCACGCCGAGGCATAGACGAGGTGGGCGAAGAGATCGGGCCGGGCATTCGCAGCCAAGGTCAGAGCGGTGCCGCCGCGACTGTGGGCGAGGGCGATGACGGGGCCGTGCGCACGGATGGCGGCGACCGCCTCGGCGAGGTGGGTCACGGTGTCGGCGTGGGAGATCCCGGCCATCGCACTCGGCGCACTCGCCAGCGCCTCGAGGTCCTGCGGGGACTGGTAGGCGGCGGGAGACGTCGTGGCGAAGCCGTGACCGGGCAGGTCGAGAGCCGCCGAGCGCACGCCGTGGGCGGCGAGTGCCGCCTGGAGAGGCGCGAAGGAGAACGAGTTCGCGAAGGCGCCGTGGATGAGGACGACGGTCGGTTCGCCGGTCGCACGGTCGGTCGCAGGCGAGCCTGCGGGTCTGGGCGCGGGGCTGGTCGCAGCGGCAGGCGACGTATCTGTCGTGGCAGGCGAGGTCATGGTCTCACCCTAGCCGCACTACAGTGGGGCGCAGGCAGACGAACCCACCGAGGAGGACCATGACCTTCACCGAGACCGTCCTCCTCGCCCTCGACCTCCTGGGCACGTTCGTCTTCGCGATCTCCGGGGTCCTGCTCGCGGCCAGGCGCAACTTCGACATCACCGGCGGTCTCGTCCTCGGCACCCTCGCCGGCATCGGCGGCGGCATCATCCGCGACATCCTCCTCGACCGCGTGCCCAATGCGCTCGCCCACCCCGTCTACCTCGCCCCGCCGCTCGTGGCGACCCTGCTCATCTACTTCATCGGCCAGCGCACGTTCCGCGCGCGGATCTGGATCATCGTCTTCGACGCCCTCGGCATGGGTCTCTTCAGCCTCACCGGAACCGCGATCGCCCTCGAAGCAGGCTCCCCACCAGCAGTCGCACTCCTCATGGGGGCGCTCACCGCATGCGGCGGCGGACTGCTCCGCGACGTCGTGGCCAACGAGGATCCCGCGATCTTCCGCGGCACCGACCTCTACCTCATCCCCGCCCTCTTCGGGTCGGGGCTGACGATCCTCGCCGAGAGGGTCGGCCTCCTCGGCGGCATCACCTCGGTGATCATCGCGGCCCTGGCCTTCGGGTTCCGGATGCTCGCGTGGAAGCTGCAGTGGCGGGTGCCGCAGCCGATGCGGCAGTGGTCGTTCCGGGCCCGCGAAGGCCGGTCGCGGGGCAAACGGCTGCCCTCGGTCTTCCGCCGCCCGGACTGAGGGGCTGAGAGGATCGCGGACCTCGGGAGGATCGCGGCCGCGGTGGCACCCGGCTGCGCGGTGGGGACGTCTCAGAGGATCGGCGCCGAGGAGGCCGAGGACGTCAGTGCGAACACCGCACGGGCGATCTCGTCGATGATCTCCTGCGTCGCAGGCGTGCTGTCATGGCCGGTGACCTCACCCCGTTCGATCGCCTTGAGCCGTCCGGCCACCTCGGCGTTCCACGGCATCCGCGGACTGAGCTGGGCGTAGACACCGGCCGCGGAGATGAGCGCGATGATGACCGCGGTCCGCGCATCGGGGGATCGGCCCCGGTCGAGGACGGCGGTGACGCGGTCGCGCAGGGCCGCCTCGGCGCGGGAGTCGAGGGAGGGCCAACGGGTTGTGGGAAGGACGCCGAGGATCTTCCGGGTCTCGCGGAGGATGAGGCCGCGGGCGGCGAGACGGTCGAGGACGGACTGCCGGACGTCGAGGCCGAGCGCGGAGACGAGGCCGTACGCGGAGTGCTCGGACCCGCCCATCGCGCGGAGCACCTCGGCGAGGAGGGGATCGATCTCGGGGTCGGCGTTCGTGCGCGAGGCGTGGATGCGGGTGCCGCCGACCCGACGATGCGAGTGGACCTCGAGCCTGCCGGTGAGCGCGAGTTCGGTGAGGATCGCCGCGGGCAGGACGCAGTGGAGGACCTTCGAGCCGGCGATCTGACTGCCGTCGTCGGCGAGCAGGAGGAGCATGAGGTCTTCGACGATGAGCAGTTCGTCGTCCATGGGACGCTCCTCACGCTGCAATCTCAGAGCTGCGGGGTATCGCCGAGGTGCGGGGTATCGCCAGGGTGCCGGGTATCTCCAGGGTAGGGGATCGGGCTCGGGCTCGGGGAGAACTCACGGGTGCTCATATGGACGCGTCCGGGACCACCTGCGAAGATGAGCGCATGAGCAGCAACTGGACCCAGGACCCCGCATCCCTCCTGCGCGTCGGCGAGGGCTTCCGCCTCGGCGACGTCGACCCGGAGTCGACCCCCGGATACGACGGTGACAAGAAGGCCGGCCAGAAGGACCTCGCCGCGGCCGCACCGGACCTCGATGACCTGCAGGAACGCCTGTTCGCCGCACACCACGACCAGGAGACCGGTCCGGCCGTGCTCCTCGTTCTCCAGGCGATGGACACGGCGGGCAAGGGCGGGATCGTCCGGCACGTCGTCGGCTCCGTCGACCCGCAGGGCGTCGAACTCGCCGCGTTCAAGAAGCCCACCGAGGAGGAGCTCGCCCACGACTTCCTCTGGCGCATCCGCCCGCACGTGCCGGGGGCGGGCATGATCGGTGTCTTCGACCGCTCGCACTACGAGGACGTGCTCATCGGCAAGGTCCGCGAACTCGCTCCCCCTGAGGAGATCGAACGCCGCTACGACGCGATCAACGCCTTCGAAGCCGAACTCGCCGAGGCGGGGGTCATCGTCATCAAGGTCATGCTCCACATCTCCCCCGAAGAGCAGCGCGACCGGCTCCTCGAACGTCTCGACCGGCCCGACAAGTACTGGAAGTACAACACCGGCGACGTCGACGAGCGGCTGCTGTGGCCCCAGTACATGCAGGCCTACCAGGATGTCTTCGACCGCACCTCGACGGTCATCGCCCCGTGGCACGTCGTGCCGGCGAACCGCAAGTGGTACGCCAGGCTCGCCGTGCAGCGTCTCATCATCGACGCCCTCGAGCGCATCGACCCGCAGTGGCCGCCCGCGGACTTCGACATCGAGGTGGAGAAGAAGCGCCTGCTCGCGAGCTGACGGCGCGGGTGCCGCGTGTGCGGTGCCTCGGGGCCGCGCCCACCTCCGGCTTACGGATCATCCTTGAGCGGGCGCACAATCGCCAGGCAGTGGGCCCACAACCGGCGACAGCCGGCGGAGGGCTCGGCACAGAGTGCCTGATCCGCCCGGTCAGTCCTCGAGGAGCGTTCAGTCGCGGCGGATCGTGAAGTCGACTCTCGTCGGGAGTTCGACGGTGCGCGAGACCGTGCAGTACTTGTCGTGGGAGAGACCGACGAGCTTCTCGATCTGCGAATCGGCGCGTCGGCCCGCCTCGTCGTCGGGGAACGCGAGATCGAAGTCGAGGTGGACGCTCTCGAGCCGGTTCGCTCCATCCTCGACGACCTTGTCGCCGCTGGCCCGGACGTCGAAGCGAGTCGGCTCGGTCCGCCTGCTCGTCACCGTGTCGACATCGATCGAGGAGCACCCGGCAACGGCCGCGAGCAGAAGCTCGACCGGGGTCATCAGGCCCTCCCCACGGCCGAATTCGATGCTCGCCCCATTCGGAGCGGTCGCGCGGTAGTGGTTCTCGGCGATGCGGGTCAGGTCGATGCTGCGCGTCTCGTCACTCATGGCTCCATGATCGCAGACCTGGCGATCGACGCAGGCCGGGCAGTCGGCGCAGGCGCATCGCCGA
This sequence comes from Brevibacterium ammoniilyticum, assembly GCF_038429965.1. Lineage (NCBI taxonomy): Bacteria > Bacillati > Actinomycetota > Actinomycetes > Micrococcales > Brevibacteriaceae > Brevibacterium > Brevibacterium ammoniilyticum. The sequence continues at coordinate 113,922 of NZ_BAABNP010000006.1, read as the reverse complement.
CGTTCAGGCGGCCACGGTCACCGGGTGCCGAAGTCGACCTCTGAGGCCTCCTTCACTGCGGCGGTGCGTCCCGGCCCGGATTCGAAGGTCCAGGAGAGGTTCGTGTGGCAGATGACGTCCTTAGGAGGCGGTGCTCCCCACTCGGTGAGGTCCTCGGTTGTGTGGGCATCGGCGACGAGGGTGACGTCGTAGCCGCGGGCGAACCCGCCGTGGATCGTCGAGCGCACACAGCAGTCCGTCTGCGCGCCGGTGACGACGAGGTGCCCGATGCCTCGGGCCGCGAGCACGTCCTCGAAGTCGGTGTCTTCGTAGCTGCTGGCGTGGGTCTTCTCGACGATCGCCTCTCCCTCTGCGGGGGTGAGCCCGTCGACGATCTGCCACTGCTCGGAGTCCGGGGGCAGCTCCTCGGAGCTGTGGCGGACCCAGACGACCTCTGTTCCGGAGGCGCGGGCGCGGCCGACGAGGTCGGCTATGGTCCCGACCACTTCGGCGGTGTTCCAGGCTTCGGCCAGGACCCCGTTCTGGGCGTCGATGACGACGAGGGCCGTCTTCGGTCGATCGGATGGCAGCGCGGGCTGGGATTGGGCAGTGGTGTCGGTGGACATGTGATCCTCCTTGATCACTGTCGATCATGTGCCGGTCGCACATGTGCGGTCAAGGGCAGACTAGCGGGCGCCATGGACACGGTCGCAGTCCCCGGCAGCACGGACACGGCCGGAGCGACGGCACCGCGGAGACAGCAGCAGCCCCCGGCCCCGCAGACACCGCCGCAGCTCCGGACGGCGGCGCGAGGAGAATGCACACGACCGCCTCGGCGCGGGGACAGCGCACGGGACTGATTCGGCGCGAGGACAATGCACACGACCGCCTCGGCGCGGGGAGGCGACGAGACGGTCGGAAGCGGCACCGCATCGACTGCGGTGAGAGTGACTCAGGCGACGGACGGGCTCCGGCGGGCGGCGATGAAGGACCGGATGCCCATGATGATGTAGACGATGAGGAGGACGAACGTCACGGTGCTGATGATCACGGCCGCGGGGCGTTCGGCGGTGCCGGCGATGAGATCGCCGAGCTTGAGCACGTTCATGAAGGTGCCGATGACGCCGAGCAGGGCGACGACGAGGGCGATGTGGATGCCGATCTTCGGGCTGCGGAGGCCGATGAACCCGCAGATCGCGATGACGAGGCCGAGGATCGCGGGGATGAGCGCGGTCCAGCTCGCCATTGCGGTGGCGAGCCATCCGATGACGCCCATGAGGATGAGGATGATTCCGAGGCCGATCGTGGTCTTCGGCATGTGCAGGCTCCTTGGTCGTGGGTGCACGGCTCCCACCAGCCTAGGGACGGCGGCTGTCCGAGGTCGGCCATCGCCTAGTGTGGGACGAAGATGTTCACGGAGTGGAATGGAAGGGGGTTCGCCGAGGTGGACGACCACGTCCTCGACGCCCGTTCCGTCGGCTTCACGCCGATCAAGGGCACCCGCCACCGAGCTCAGCCGCAGGCGCGCTTCGATGCCGCGGGGCCGGTCGGCGATCGCCGCTTCTGCCTCATCGACGTCGGGACGAGACGCGTGCTGCGGACCGTGCAGAACCCGCGACTGTTCGCCGTCGTCGCCCGGCTTCACGGGGAGGGACTCGAGGTGACGCTGCCCGACGGACGCTCGGTCTCCGGGGTGCCCGATCTCTCCGGCGAGACGCTGACCTGCGACTACTGGGGCAGGCAGGTTCCGCTCGCCCTCACCGGCGGCACCCACGATGAGCTGCTGTCGGCACATCTCGGGCGAGCTGTGCGCCTTGCCGAAGCGCCCCGCGGAGCGATCGTCTTCGGCCGACCGCTGACGATCGTGACGACGGCATCGCTCGCCGAGGTGGCCGACCGTGCCGGACACCCGACCCTCCTTCGCGAAGCGGCCCGGTTCCGGGCGACCCTGCTCGTTCACACCGAGGAGCCGTTCGTCGAAGAGACCTGGGCGGGCCGGGAGATGCGCGTGCGCGGCGTCGGGACGAGTGCGCGCGGCGGCGAGACGAATGCGCGCGGCGGCGAGACGAATGCGCGCGGCGTCGGGACGAGTGCGCGCGGCGGCGAGACGAATGCGCGCGGCGTCGGGACGAGTGCGCGCGACATCGGGACGAGTGCCGAGCTGCGCGTGCGCATCGGCGCACCGGTGCCGCGCTGCGCGGTCATCGACCTCGACCCCGTCACCGGAAAGCGGAATGCCCGCCTGCTCGCGACCCTCGCGGCGACCCGCACGACGAACCGTGCGGGCGAACCGTTCTTCGGGGTCTACGCCGAGGTGGTCTGNCGCTCGGCAACATGGCGCAGGGTTGCCGAGCGCCCGGAGGGTTGCTCAAAACTCAGGTGACTGCGCCTCAGGTGACTGCGCCGCGGACCTTGTACTCCGGGGTGTCCCAGAGACGGTTGTCGAGGATGTCGCGCAGCGCCTCGACCGTGTCCCACACATCGGCGAAGCCGAGATAGAGCGGGGTGAGGCCGAAGCGGAGGATCGACGGCTCCCGGTAGTCGCCGATGATGCCGCGGTCGATGAGGGCGCTCATGATCGCGAACCCCTCCTCGTGGGCGATCGAGACCTGCGAGCCCCGATGCGCATGCTCGCGCGGGGTGACGATCTCGACCGGATGGTGTGCCAGCCGCGTCTCGACGAGGTCGATGAAGAGGTCGCTGAGCGCCAGCGACTTCTCCCGCACCGCACCGAGGTCCGCTCGCGCTGCCACGTCGAGGCCCACCTCGGCGACGGACATCGAGACGATCCCCTGGGTTCCGGTGAGGAAACGGCGGATGCCGTCGGCGGGAGCGTAGTCGGGGCTCATCTCGAACGGTTTCGCGTGGCTCCACCACCCGGACAGGGGCTGGGCGAAGCGGTTCTGCAGGGCCTCGGAGACCCAGACGAACGCCGGTGAGCCCGGGCCGCCGTTGAGGAACTTGTACGTGCAGCCGACGGCCATGTCCGCGCCGTGTCCGGCGAGGTCGATGGGCAGGGCGCCGGCCGAATGGCAGAGATCCCAGATCGCGAGCGCCCCGCCGTCGTGGATCGCCTGGGTCGTCGATCGCATGTCGAAGAGCCGGCCGGTGCGGTAGTTGACGTGGGTGAGGACGACGAGGGCCACCTCGTCGGTCATCGAGGTCGGGAAGCCCGCGGTCACCTCGGCGTCGTCGACGAGGCGGACCTCGAAGCCGTCGTCGAGCTGTTCGGCCAGCCCCTGGAGCATGTAGATGTCGGAGGGGAAGTTCTCCCGCTGGGTGAGGATCACCCGGCGGTCGGGGGCGTCCTCGGCCTGGATCCGCAGGGCTGCCGAGGCGGCTTTGAAGAGGTTGATCGAGGTCGTGTCGGTGACGACGGTGCTGCCGGCGCCGCCGCCGATGAGACCGGAGACCTTGTCGCCGAGCATGCCCGGCAGCTCGAACCAGCCGGCGGTGTTCCACGACCGGATGAGCCCCTCGCCCCATTCGTCTTCGATGACCTCGCGGGCGCGCTCGGCTGCACCCTTCGGGCGGGCGCCTAGCGAGTTCCCGTCGAGGTAGATCGTGTCCGCGGGGACGATGAAGTCGTCGTGGAAGGCGCGCAGCGGGTCGGCGGCGTCGAGGCGCTCGCACGCGGCGCGGTCGATGGCGGCGGCAGTGTTGTCGGCAGTGCTGTCGCCGCCGAGTTCGGTCGCGGGGTCGGTGGTTCCGGTGAGGTCGGTCATCTTTCCATCGTGCCAAAGATGCGGGAAGATCGAGGCGGAAGTGAACGATCGACGGAGAATCGAGCAGGAAATGACGAATCATTCGGATCTGATCGCCGATCACCGCACAGCTGAGACCGAACCGCTCGCCGAGGCGGACCTCGCGATCCTCCGTGAACTCAGTGCCGATGCCCGGATCTCGAACAAGGAGCTCGCCGAGCGCGTGGGCATCGCGCCGTCGACGTGTTCGGGGCGGGTGAGCGCGCTGCGCCGGCGCGGGGTGATCCGGGGCTTCCACGCCGACATCGACTATGAGGCGCTCGGTCTGCGTGTGTTCGGGATGATCTCGGTGCGGATGACGCCGGTGGGCCGGGCTTCGATGTCTGCCGTCATCGACCGGCTGCTCGCGGTGCCCGAGACCCTCGAGATCTTCCAGGTCTCCGGGGAGCGCGACCTCCTCGTCCGCATCGCCACGACCGACCCGATCGGGCTTCACGCCTACATCGACGACCACCTCGCTGACCAGGCGATCGCGCATACGCAGACGAGTCTCGTATTCGCCCACCATCGCGGGTGACGGATGCCGCGTTACGCCGGTGTGCCGTGACTGTGTCGCATGTCGAGTCAGCACCGAGGCGGCATCGACCCAGATCATGGGCGATTCCGGTCATTGACCTTGCCCGGCGCGCAGGCGAGGATGAGGATGATCCGCACCGTCACCCCGCGTTACCCCACCCCTGCGAAGGAGCAGCCATGTCCCAGATCTTCGTCAACCTTCCGACCCTCGACCTCGAGCAGGCGAAGGCGTTCTACTCCGCCCTCGGCACCCAGATCGTTCCCGAGTTCTCCGACGAGAACGCCGCGTGCGTGAAGTGGGACGACTCGATCTTCTTCATGATCCTCACGAAGGAGTACCTGCAGACCTTCACCGACAAGCCGATCGCCGACCCGCATTCGACCGCGCAGGTGATGACGGCGCTCAGCCGCGACTCCCGTGAGGACGTCGATGCGATGCGCACGACGATCCTCGAATCCGGCGGCGGGGAGAACCGTCCGCCCCAGGATCACGGGTTCATGTACGCGATCAGCATGACCGACCCGGACGGCAACATCCTCGAGTTCATGTGGATGGATCCGACCGCCGCCGAGGTGGGCCCGGAGGCATTCCTCGAAGCCGAAGGGTGAGCCCAGCGCCGTTCCGCTGCCTGAGTCCGACGCCTGAGTCCGACGCCGGGGGCAGGCCGGCCCTCCGAGGATGACGACCGCCGTTTCAGCCGGTGTGGGCGGCGATGACCTCGAGCACCTCGGTTCCGTAGCGGTCGAGCTTCTTCAGCCCCACCCCGCTGACCTCGCCCAGCTGGGCGATCGTCCTCGGCTTCGCGTCGACGATGCCGTAGATCGTCGCGTCCGGGAAGACGACGTAGGCCGGCACGGACTGCTCCTTGGCCTGAGCCGCCCGCCACGCGCGCAGCGCTTCGAACAGGGCGGAGTCCGCGGGATCGAGCGCAACCTCGGTGCCGCCTCGGCGCTTGGATGCGCTGCGACCGCCACCGGTGCGTCTGACCGGGTCGATGCGCATCGACACCTCGGCCTCCCCACGCAGCACTGGGTCGGCGGCGGGGCCGAGGACGAGCACGCCGTAGTCGCCGTGGGATTCGAGGAGTCCGCGGGCGAGGCTCTGACGGATGACGGCCTTCCACTCGGTCTCCGAGAGGTCCGCGCCGACGCCCCACACGCTGAGCTGGTCATGGTTCGACGCGCGGGAGCGGTCGTTGTCGTTGCCGCGCAGGACGTCGATGACCTGGCCGGAGCCGAAGCGCTGCCCGCGTTCGCGGTCGAGGCGGATGACGGTCGAGAGCAGCTTCTGCACGGCCACCGTCGCATCCCAGGTCGCCGGCGGGGTGAGGCACGTGTCGCAGTTGCCGCACGGGGCGGAGTCCTCGTCGAAGTAGCGCAGGAGCTGGACGCGGCGGCAGTCGACGGTTTCGCACAGGGCGAGCATCGAGTCGAGGTGGGACATCACCCGGCGCTTGTGGGACTGATCGCCTTCGCCGGATTCGATGAGGCGGCGTTGGGAGACGACGTCGCCGAGGCCGTAGACCATCCACGCGTCCGCGGGCAGTCCGTCGCGGCCGGCGCGACCGGTCTCCTGGTAGTAGCCTTCGACGCTGCGGGGCAGGTCGAGGTGGGCGACGAAGCGGACGTCGGGTTTGTCGATGCCCATGCCGAAGGCGATCGTCGCGACCATGACGATGCCGTCCTCGCGGAGGAAGCGGGCCTGATGGTCGGCGCGCACCTCGGCGGGGAGGCCGGCGTGGTACGGCAGTGCGGGGATGCCGCGGGCCACGAGCGCCTCGGCGAGCTGTTCGACGCTGCGCCGGGACAGGCAGTAGACGATTCCGGAGTCACCGGGGTGTTCGGTGGTGATGAAGTTGAGCAGCTGCGACCGGGCGGAGGCCTTCGGTTCGATCCGGTACGTGATGTTGGGGCGGTCGAAGCTTGCGACGAAGTGCTCGGCGCTCTGGAGGTGGAGGCGCTCGGTGAGCTCGGCATGCGTGGCGGGGGTCGCGGTCGCGGTCAGGGCGATGCGGGGGACCGTGGGGAACCGTTCGGCGAGCACCCCGAGGCCTAGGTAGTCGCTGCGGAAGTCATGACCCCACTGGGAGACGCAGTGGGCTTCGTCGATCGCGAAGAGCGAGATGTCGGCACGCTCGAGCAGCTGCATGGTCCGAGGGAGGACGAGCCGTTCGGGGGCGAGGTAGAGGAGGTCGAGTTCGCCGTCGAGGAGCCGACGTTCGACCTCCTGGGCTTCGTCGAGGTCGAGGGTCGAGTTGAGGTAGGCGGCCGACACGCCGAGGTTGTCCAACGCGGCCACCTGATCGGCCATGAGCGCGATGAGCGGGGAGATGACGACGCCGGTGCCGTTCCGGACGAGACTGGGGATCTGGTAGCACAGCGATTTGCCGCCGCCGGTGGGCATGAGGACGACGGCGTCTCCGCCGGAGATCAGCCGGTCGACGATCGCCGCCTGCTGGCCGCGGAACTCCTCGTATCCGAAGACATCGTGGAGGACGTCGAGGGCGGAGGTCGTGGCTGCGGCGGTCATGCCGACCAGCCTAGTGGAGGACGCTGACACGCGTACTCAGGTGGGCGCGTGCTCGGCGTGGGCGGTGAGTTCAGCGGATCCCGGAAACCGGGCGCGTGTCATCGGTCGTTTGTCAGCCATTCCATGAATCTGGTCTCGGTTCCGATGCTCCACTCCGGAATGCCGCCACTTGATACGAACTCAGACCAGAAGTGGAGTGCTTCCGCGTCGGTGATGATCCTCCGATGGTGCGCGAAGTACAGCAGCTGCCAGGAGGAAACGCAACGTATCGGAGACGCTATGCGCTTTGCGTGCTTGTCGTCTGTCGCGATGAAAGCCTTGAGCCGCCGGGCGGAGATTATCGCGATGATCTCGGCTTCACCAAGGTGCTCGTCCGGGTGTTCACCAGGCGCGGCGAATTGATCACGCAGCTGCCGAATCTTCCGATGTTCGTCATCGTCGGGAAAGAGCGGCTCTCCGAGAACCAGAGTGGCTTCCGCGGTCAGTCCGGGCAGATTGAGGCTGGACTCCAGCCGTGCACACTCACGAGCGACCGTCGCGCTCCACAGCATCCTCTCACCGAGCATCGAGTCCAACGCCTTGAGCAGGCTCGCGCGGTGGAAGTTGACCAGGACAGACGTGTCATGCAGAACCAGATTGGATTGATCGGTCATCGCGTTTCAGCCGAGAAGATCGGCCAAGTCGGCGGTGTCCGTCGGACCAGTCGATGGAGGCTCTTCGACTTCAAGCGCCTCGCTTGCTACTCCGAGCATCCACGCCAGGGTGTCCTTGTGCAGAGTGCCTTGGGCAATGCGGGCGAGATGTCCCTCTATCCAGGACTGAGGGAAGCGGCGGGCGCTGGCTTCCGTCATACGCTCGGTGATGGGGTCATCAGCACCCCAGATCCAGTGATGCCGTAGAGCTCGCTGAGTATTCTTCAGCAGCAGAGCCTGAACCGATCCGGATACCGGCCGGTCCAGGTTCTCCAGTCGATTCCGCATTGCTTCGGTGGAAACCCCGTACGCCCAGATCAGTTCCGCCATCGCCGATTCGACCACGGATTCATCGACGTCGATCAGAGCGGTCGCCGGCAGGAGGAGCTCCGCGGCGAACTCATTTGCCGCAGCCTCGGCGGCATCGACAACGGCAGACCCCGGCACGATACCCGAATGTCCGAGGCAGAGATGGCCGAGCTCGTGTGCCAAGCTCCAGTTCTCGTAGAACCAGTTTCCCGTGGAGCGGATGACAATCACTGGGCGTCCGTCAGCCATGAAGCTGTAGGCGGTGGAGATATCCTCGATCCGGATGACATTGATACCGAGAGCATCAAGCCTGTTGATGAAATCCCGGGCGAAGTCCTGGCCGAGCAGGTTGGCCATTTCATCGGGCGTGCGCGGCAACTCGGGTGGAGAGGTGTGAAGGTCGGCTTGGCGAAGGGCCAAGACGACGCCGTTGATGACGGTGCGGTCGGCTTCTGCGCCATCGGCAGATCGCCGGCGGGTATCTGGATCGAAGGCGTGCCTCGCCGATACGGTGAGAGTGTGCGGGTCGGCTTCGCCAGTGATGAGGTAATGCAGGTCGGCGTCGAGATGGCGGGCGATCGCGGCGAGTTCCGAGGCGCTGAAACCTCGTTGTCCATTGAGCGCACGAGAGAGGGCGTCGGTGGTCATGCCGACCGCCGACGCGACATCTTTCTGCAGTGATCCGTTGCTGAGAATGGCAGCACGAACCCTGGCCCCAATCGTGTCCATGATCTCATTCTATCCTCCGATTGGTAATTTCCCAATCAGAGAACACGTGGCGCATAGCTGTACCCTGAACCCGACGGACATTCGCGACACGAGGAGAGCACGGTGGAACCGAACAGACGCACGATGATCACCTCGGCGGGAGTCGTCGGCACCGTCGCAGCCGTCGGACTCACCTCGGCGTGCGGAAGCGACAGCGGACAGTCCGGAGCGGGCTCGTCGGAGTCGGCACCGGCGGACGCGACGGTCAAGGCGAGCGACGTCCCTGTCGGTTCGGGCACCGTCATCGACGAGGCGTACGTCGTCACCCAGCCGAAGGAGGGCGAGTTCTACGCCTTCTCCTCGGTGTGCACGCATCAGGGATGCCAGGTGCGCACGGTGACCGAGGACAAGATCACGTGCCCGTGCCATTCCTCGCAGTTCTCCACGACGACCGGCGAGGTGCTCGGCGGTCCGGCCACCGAGCCGCTGCCGAAGTACTCGGTCGCCGAATCGGGCGGGACGCTGACGATCTCGGGAAAGTAGGCGACTTCGTTGGCCCCTGGGGAGTCAGAGGCCTCTCAGCGGCAGGGGAGACCCACCCCAACGGTCAGCGCGGATTCCTCGGGTCATCATCGGGTTGCGCCCGACTGTCCTCCGGCCCGGGCTGTCCGTCGCCTGAGCCGCCTGCTCCGCCGCGGGATCCGTTCGCGCGGGGCAGTGCCCAGGCGACCGCGAGTCCCAGGGCGAAGCCGATCATCGCGAAGGGGACCATCTGGAGCGGCCCCCAGATGAGAAGGCCCACGACGCCTCCGATGACCATGCCGATGACGGCGACAGTCCACACTCGTCGGTCCAGCCGAAGCGGTTCTCTGCGATTCATCATCTCTCCTCAACTCTGCCTGCAGGGCGGTCGCCCGGCAGGATCTGTCGTCATTGACAGACGCGTGGTTGACCGAAACGTCGTTGACAGACTCACTGTTCTCATCCCAGACTCACTGTTCTCACCCCAGAAGCAGCCCCGGGACGGTGAGGGCGCTGGTGACGAGCAGGAGGATCGCCGACCAGATGGCGAGGCGGACCGTTGCCGCCCGTGGCGCCGCTCCTCGTGACGGCAGGTCCGGCCAGGCCACAGCTGCCCGATAGGCGGCGGCGACGCTGACGGCGCAGGCGGCCAGCCATACCCAGACGAACCAGTCTCCCCAACCGCCGAACGGCGCGATGAGGCGGACGACGAGGAGGATCGCGAGCGCGCCGACGAGCCTGGTGAACATCTGTATGCGCGAGCTCGGGTGACGCGTGGCGCCGATCGCGGTCCGCACACCGATCGCGAGGACCACGGCAGCGGTGAGCTGGGCGACGAATTCCGGGTTCATCGGACTCCTCCATCCGTTGGGGCCACAGCCGCTGAATCCGCTGCCGGCCCCGCCGACCCGGCCGCGGCCGTCCCTGCCTTCTCCGAGATCAGCGAGATCGCCCCGTCCACCGAGTTCGCGGAGTCGGAGAGGACGACGATCCCCGTCCGGTTCGCCCGGTCGAACCCGAGGAACGATCGGTAGCCGCCGGTGCCCCCGTTGTGCCACGTGACGTTCGGAATCCGGTTCGTCGTCGTCATCCACGCCCACCCGATCCGGTCGGATTCGTCGAACGTCGCTCTCGGCTCGCTCGCCGCCGCACCCGGAGCGGTGCCGTCCATCGTCGCCCGCAACCAGATCGTCATGTCCCTCGGAGTCGACCGGATCGCCCCGGCCGGTGCCGAAGCCCCCAAAGTCCACGGTGCCGCCGGCAGACCCGACGACGTCATCCCATGTGAGAGCCCTTCCGTCGAGGTGGGCACGACAGTCTCGTCCATCCCCAACGGCTGCGTGATCCGCTCCCGGACGAGGTCGGCATAGCTCGTGCCCGTCACCTCGGCGAGCGCCTGCCCGAGGACCGCGAACCCGAAGTTCGAGTACTCCGGCTTCTTGTCGCTGACATCGGCCTCACCGAGGGCGCGGACGAGATCGTCGACATCACCCCGATACGGATCCGTGTGCACATAGCCGGCAAGAATGGAGGCGATGCCATCGCCGAGGCTGGGCGGCGGCTGCTGTCGGGGCAGTCCCGAACGCTGCATCGCCAGATCTGCCAACCTCACCTCAGCGACCGCGCCTCCCAATTGAGGCCAGACCTCGCCGAGGCGGGTCGACTCGGTGACCTCGCCCCTTTCGAGGGCATCGGCGAAGAGGGCGGCGGTGAAGGTCTTCGTGATCGACCCGATCTCGAACTCCGTGTCCTCGTCCGCCCCTGTCCCGGCCGAGGAGACCGTGTCCCCGTCGACCCTGACGACGGCCACATGGTTCCAGTGGCTGCTGCCGAGCGCCTCGGCCGTGGCCTCCATGAGCGCCGCATCCCCGGTCACCTCGCCCTGGAATCCGCGGGGAAGCGGGGTGATGAGGAGGAGTCCGATCGCGGTGAGCGCGGCGATCATGCCAGCTGCCCAGACTCGCCGAGGCGGCCGCCGGGGTTCGTCTTCGATGGTGCCGGGTTCCTGGTCACTGCGGATGGTCATTGCGACTCCTCGGTGATGCGGTCACGATCCGGAAGGGCAGGGTCGAGGGGTGGTCGGATAGGCGGGGTCGGGGACGGGTGGTCAGTGGGTGCCGATGAGGATGAGCGTGAGCAGGGGGATGACCTTCTGAGCGGGCACACGCCAGTGTCCGCGCGGAATGTTCTCGAGCCATCCGGCGGAGGCGAGGGCCTTGAGATGGTGGTAGACCTGCCCCGTCGTGCCGAAGCGGTCATCGGCGCTGAGCTCGGCGACGGTGGTCGTCCCCTCATAGATCGCCTGCAGGAGGGCGAGCCTGACGGGATGGCTGAACGCCGCGAGCGCCCCGGCGGCCGCGGCGAAATCGATCTCGCTCAGCGCCTCGGCGCTCAGCCCCATCTGCCACGACACGGGCGATTCGGCGCCGGGAGGCGTGATGTGACCGGTGTACGTGACCCCACCTTCCGGTCCGAGGCGGTCGACGAGTCCGTTGAGCGCCCAGAACACGTCGTCGGATGCCGGGGAGGAAGAGGTGTCATCCGGCGAGGAAGCGTCATCCGCTGGCGATGAGTCGACGGCGGGGCCTGCGGGCAGGGCCGCTCCGGCCGGCACGGCGGTGAGGTGTTTCGGGGACGTCTGCCGTGAGGCGGGAGTCTGCTGAGACGCAGATGTCTGCGCCGCGGCTTCGAGTTCGCCGACGCGGCGTTCGAGCTGCGCGAAACGATCCTCGAGCGATGCGGGCGAAGCTGCGAGCTGAGTCTCGGTCGACGGTGAGTCCATATCCTAACCATACACAAAGTACGTAATTACGTAAAGACTGAAAAAGCGTCGGGCTGGGACTCGGCCGGATGTCGGTTCTAGACTGGTCGGGTGATGAGTACTGAAGAATCGCGCACCGAACCCACGCTGTCGGCGGAGAAGAACCTCACCGACGCGAGCGTCATGGGCGCGCCGATGATCGTCCGGGGCGTCCTCGGCGTCCTCTTCGGCTTCGCCACGGTGTTCTGGCCGCGCGACGCCGTCGACCCGACCCAGCTGTCCCTCGGGGTCGGCGTCGTCGACCTGCTCTGCATGGTCTACCTCGGTCTGCTCGCCCTCGTCCTCGTCTACCAGGCGCTGCGCTCACCTGTCTCGGTGCGCACCGCGGTCTTCGGGCAGGCGATCGTCACCGTGCCCGCGATCGTCTTCCTCGCCATCGCCGACACCCCCGCCGAGCTCCGGGCCGCGCTGAGCATCTGGGCGATCCTCACCGGACTCATCGAACTATGGAACTACCGCAAGCTCGTCCACCACCCGATGGCCACGGACTTCCTCATCTCCGCCGTCGTCCACGTCCTCCTCGGCATCATCCTCCTCGCCGGAGACAGCCTCGAGGCACTCGCGATCGCCGGCTTCACCGGAGCCGCAGCGCTCATCGCCGGAGTGATCTTCATCATCGGCGGCTACTCGCGCATCAGCAAGGCCAGGCAGGCCCGACGGGCCGAGAGATCGGCCGACGACGAGGCACCCGAAGCCGAGTGACCCGGGCGCCGCTTCGACCGTCCGAACCACAGCACCCCGCCAGCCCAGCAGCACCGCACCACCACCGACCGCCACCCGACCTCCGACAGATACCCGAGGTGAGATGAGCACCGTCGAACACGATTACACCGATGTGTCCCCGCTGACTCCGATCTCCGCGTCCGTCTCCTCGTCGGGCCTCCTCGGCGATCTCGCGGAAGCCAGCCGAGCCCTGCCCGACGACCTGTTCCGGCGCCTCTTCGAGGTCTCACGCTCACCGTCCCTGCTCATCGCCACCGACTACGACGGGACGATCGCGCCCATCGTCGACAACCCCGCCGAGGCGTACCCGCTCGAGTCCTCGGTCGACTCGCTGCGCGCGCTCGCCCTCCTGCCGTCCACCTCGGCGGGGGTGATCTCCGGACGCAGCCTGCGCGACCTCGCAGCGATGTCGCGCCTGCCCCGCGAAGTCCACCTCTTCGGCTCCCACGGAGGCGAGACCGACACCGACGTCCACCGCGCACTCGACGCGAGCCAGCGGGCGACCCTCGAGGACTTCCGGCGCGACCTCGTCGACACGCTGCCCGCCGACGTCACCGAGCACAAGACCGCCGGTGCCGCCGTCCACCTGCGCGGACTCGACGAGGAGGCCCGGCAGGCCGTCGAGGACGGGATCGCCGCCCTCATCGAGGCGCACGCGGTCTTCCCGACCCGCGGCAAGCAGGTCGTCGACCTCTCCGTCGTCCCCTCCTCGAAGGCGGAGGCGCTGAAGAACCTCCGCGCCCGCACCGGCGCCGAGGTTGTCGTCTTCATCGGTGACGACCATTCGGACGAGAGCGCGATGGAGACGCTCGGGCCCCTCGACCTCGGGCTCAAGGTCGGCGACGACGAGACCCACGCGGACTTCCGCCTCCCCAGCCCGGACGCGGTCTCCGTCGTCCTCGCGGCGATCTACGAGCTGCGCAAATCGTGGCTGTTCGGCCGAGAGGCCACCCCCATCGACCGGCACAGCCTGCTCGGCAACGGCCAGTCGACGGCACTCGTCGACCCGCACGGGTCGATCTGCTGGATGCCGCACCCGCTGCCGCACTCGTCCTCGATGTTCTCCGAGATCCTCGGCACCGCGGCCGCCGGCTACTTCGCGGTCAACGCCGCCTCCGGCGTCGCTCCGCTCACCCAGCGCTACCTCACGCACTCGACCCTGCTCGAGACCCGGTGGCCCGGCCTGAGCTGCATCGACTACCTCGCACCCGTCGACGGGGCCAGCGACGACACGATCGTCGTCCGCGTCCTCACCGGTGATGCCCCCGCCCGGATCCGCTTCGCCCCGCGCCTCGACTATGCGACGGTGCCCACCCGCATGGCCCCCGTCCGTGACGGCGTGCGGGTCCTCGGGACCTCGGAGCCGATCATGCTCATCGCCCCCGGCGTCGACTTCGAGATCGTCGAGGCCGGCCAGTCCCAGACCGCCGAGGCGACGGTCGTGCCCGCCGAGTTCCCCGGCGGAGCGGTCGTCCTCGTCCTCGCGTGCGGTTCCGGCACCGGCGACGCCCGGTACATCGCCGAAGGCGGTGAGCAGCGGGTGCGCGACCAGGCGCTGCGGTTCTGGACGAACTGGACGTCGACGCTGTCGATCCCGAGCCACCACCGCGAAGAGGTCATCCGGTCGGCGATCACGCTGCGGGCCCTGTGCCACGAGCCGACCGGCGGCATCCTCGCCGCCCCGACGACGTCCCTGCCCGAAGGCATCGGCGGCGTGCGCAACTGGGACTACCGCTACACGTGGCTGCGCGACGGATCGATGACGGCTCGTGCCCTCCTCGCCCTCGGCTCTCCGGCCGAGGCGGAGGGCTTCCTGTCCTGGCTGACCGGGATCCTCGACCATACCGTCGCTCCCGAGCAGCTCCATCCGCTCTACGCCGTCGACGGTTCCGCCCTGACCACCGAGGCGGTGCTCGCGCATCTGCCCGGATACGCCGGGTCCCGGCCGGTGCGGGTGGGCAACGCCGCAGAGCACCAGGTCCAGCTCGACGTCTTCGGACCGGTCACCGAGCTCCTCGACGAGCTCACCGAGCACCTCGGCGAGCTTCCGGAGGCCTATTGGACACTGACGACGCAGATGGTCGAAGCCGTGAGCAAGCGGTGGTTCGAAGCCGATCACGGCATCTGGGAGGCCAGGCGGGCACCCAAGCACAACGTCTACACGCGCGTGATGTGCTGGGTGACGGTCGATCGGGCGCTGCGGATCGCGGAGCGCTTCGACAAGCAGCCGCCGGGTGCGTGGCGGCAGCTGCGGGAGGAGATCAAGAGCGACATCCTCACCCACGGCTACAACGAGGAGGTCGGGGCCTTCACCGTCGCCTACGGTGAGACCGACCTCGACTCCGCGTGCCTGTTCGTCGGGCTCAGCGGTCTGCTCGAACCCGACGATCCGCGATTCATCTCCACCGTCGATGCGATCGAGCGGGAGCTGCGCGTGGGGCCGACGGTCTTCCGCTACCGGTACGAGGACGGCCTGCCCGGACTCGAGGGCGGGTTCCACATCTGCACGACATGGCTCATCGAGGCGTTCATCAGAGTCGGGCGCATCGACGACGCGTGGGATCTGTTCCGCCAGCTTGACAATCTGCTCGGCCCCACGGGCCTGCTGCCCGAGGAGTACGACCCCGTCGCGGAGATGCACCTGGGCAACCATCCGCAGGCGTACTCGCACCTCGGCTACATCCGCGTCGCGCAGATGCTCGACGCCCACCGCCCGAGCTGAGGGGCCTCATTCGACGACGAGGCTGACCATCTCGGCGATGCACGCCGGGCGGTCCTCGCCCTCGATCTCGATGACGTGGCTGATGATCATCTGCGTGCCCTTGGGGCCGCGGGTGACATCGGTGAGCGTGGCGGTGTCGCGCAGACGGGAACCGACGGGGACCGGCTGCGGGAAGCGGACCTTGTTGAGTCCGTAGTTGATCGTCATCGCCACCCCTTCGACGGCGAAGATCTCCCGTGAGAAGTGCGGGAGGAGCGAGAGCGTGAAGAATCCGTGGGCGATCGTCGTCCCGAACGGACCGGTCGCAGCCCGCTCCTCGTCGAGGTGGATCCACTGGTGGTCGTCGGTGGCGTCGGCGAAAGCGGTGATCGCCGCCTGGTCGATCGTCAGCCACTCCGAGGAGCCGAGCTCGGTGCCGACGGCGGATTCGATCTCGGCGATTCCGGTGAGGGTTCGCATGGGTTCTCCTTCGATCCTGACGGTGCCTGGATTGTCGTGGGGCGTGGGCTGTCGGCGTGTGCGGACTGCCGTCGTGTGCGGTCGTGCCCGGACTGCCGCGTGAGGTCCTTATCGGACATTCGATTGTGCGAGCTGTCACTGCGCACTCTACTGCCGAATCGGATGCGACGGCTACGGTGGTCGTATGACCTCATCGGCGAACCCGCTCCTCACCTGCCCTCATTCGCCGAGGTGGCTCGAGCGTCCCGACGGCTACCGCTGCTTCGAAGCCGCCTACTTCGTCGGTCGGGGTCGAACGACGTTCGAGGCCCGCGCCGAGGAGCTCCTCCACTGGCAGGTCAAGACCCGCAGCGGCTTCGACATCGCCCCGCCCGGACGGGTCGAAGCAGGCCAGGAACCGACGATCCGCGTACGACTCGGCCTTCTCCGACTGCCCGAACCCTCACACGTGCTCGAGGTCGTCGAGACCGAGGATCTCCGCGGCTTCACGTACGGCACGAAGCCCGGCCACCCGATCACCGGGGAGGAGTCGTTCCTCCTCGTCCACCGTCCCGACGATCGTGTCTTCCTCATCCTCCGCTCGGTGTCGCGGGCGGGACTGGGCATCTGGCGCCTCGGCGAGCCGGTCGTCCGGATCGCCCAGGTGATCTATCGACGGCGGTACTCGCGCGCCCTGCGGACGTGACGCATGTGCGTCCCCGCGGCCCCCGCACCCACCTCGGCGGGCGGAGGCAACGGAATCCGTCGGGGCAGAGGACCTCCCCGGTGATACCTTCGAGGCATTCGTCGGCGACGGGCGCCGGCAGCCGCGCCGAAGGAGTCCGCATGAGCGACCTCGTCCCCCAGCGCTCACCCGAGCTGATGAGCGATGACCTCACCGAACTCCACCGTCTCCTCGACGACACCGCGATC
The DNA here is from genome assembly GCF_038429965.1 of Brevibacterium ammoniilyticum. Taxonomy (NCBI): domain Bacteria; kingdom Bacillati; phylum Actinomycetota; class Actinomycetes; order Micrococcales; family Brevibacteriaceae; genus Brevibacterium; species Brevibacterium ammoniilyticum. The sequence continues at coordinate 97,265 of NZ_BAABNP010000006.1, read as the reverse complement.
GCGCACGTCTCGATCGTTCGCGACGGGCGCCCCTTCGCCTTCGGCACCCTCATCGCCCGTGTCGGCGACACGATCGTCATCCACGGGTCGACCGGCTCACGCTGGATGCGGAGCCTGCTTTCGCAGCCGTGCGCGGTCGCCGTGACGAAGGTCGACGGGGTCGTCGTCGCCCGCAGCGCCTTCGAATCCTCGATGCTCTACCGCAGTGCGCTCATCCTCGGGCAGTTCGCCGAGGTGGTCGGTGACCGGAAGGAGCAGACGCTGAGCCTCCTCACCGATCGTCTCCTTCCCGGCCGGTCGGCCGAGGTCCGGGCATCGACGAAGAAGGAACTCGCCGCGACTCTGCTGCTGGAGATGCCGATCGAGGAATGGTCGCTGCGGATCTCCGATGAGTGGCCCGAGGATCCCGACGACGATGTCGCCGGGGACGCATGGGCAGGGAAGATCCGGTTCACCGAGGTGGACAGCGAACTCGAACCGGCGCCCGATCTGCGCGAAGGCATCGACCTCGCGCGGTCAGTGCGGGCAGCGCAGGAGGCTGCGCGGACGCTCACCTGAGAGCGCGGTCACTTGCCCTTGATCTGATCCCGGGCCGGCACGTACTCCCAGTGCCACGGTTCGTACTTCGACGACTTCGCCCAGTCCGGGTTCTCCCAGCCGTACTTCCCGGCGTTCTTGACCAGCCAGTCCCACGGACCCGACTCGGACTCCGTGCCGCCGCCGAGGTCGAGGGCGATACCCCACCCGTGCATCGAGGTGCCGGGGCGCGCCGAGAGGCCCGGCTTCCGGCCGGCCACGGAGATCTGACCTTCGAGGTTGCGGTAGGAATCGGTGATCGGGATGTTCTTGCCCGTCTCCTTCTTGTACGCGGCGCTCATCTCGGCGAACGAGACCGCGGCGTCGGCACGCAGCTGATGTCCGCCCTGGCCGAGGTCGCACAGCCACTCCTTGGGCAGCTCTCCGTTGCTCGCACCCGATGAGAAGTCCTGCTCGGCAGCGCAGCCGGGCAGCGCGCTCTTCGCGATCGACCGGCTCGCCGCCTCGGCGTTCTGCTGCTTTGCGCTCGGCGCACCCACCTCGACGGACGTCTTCTCGTCCGAGGCGGGGATGTCGGCGTCGACGGATTCGGCGTTGACCTGGCGGGGGCCGGCGTCGGCGGTGGTGTCGACGGTGACCTCGTTGCCGCCGCCTGCGGTGGCGAACATCACCGTGGCCACGGCGGCACCGGCGACGGAGAGGCCGGAGAGCGTGGTCACGGTCGTCGCGCGCTTCCTGCGCACCGAGCGCAGCAGTGCGCCGTCGGATCCGCGCTGCCCCGAGTAGGCGCCCGGTGCCGAGGTGCGGGCCTGTGCGCGTTCGTCCGCCATGGCCTGGCGCCGCGGCGATCCGGCAGCCTTGCGTGCTTCCTCGGCCATCGCGGCACGGCGGGGAGAGAGCTGAGTCGGTGACGACGATGCCGGCGCGGAGGCCGCTGCGGGTGAGAAGGTGTGAGAGGGAGCCGGGGAGGGGGTGTCGGATCGGGTTCCCTGCTGAGGGTTCGCCTGCTGCCTGCGCAGGTCTCTGCGCCGCACGGTTCCCGTGACCTCACCCGTCAATGTCGCTCCATACTGCCTGTGTCGTATCCAAGGTTCGGCCGTCGAGAACCCCCGACGGCCGGCAAACTCAATATTACAGAAGTGTAACGGTACTGTAACGTAATGTCACTTCCGCGTGCTTGAGCGGATCGGGCGCGGTCGTGGGGAACCGTTCTGGCCGCGTCAGTCGACGCCGAGCTGCTGGCGCAGGGCGATGTCCTGAGCCTCTTCGTCGGGGAAGACCACCTCGGTGCGCGCTCCGCCGGTGACCGGGTCGTTGTCGAAGACGAGGCGGATGCCGAGGAGGCGCGCCTGACCTTGGGCGATGACGAGGCCGAGGCCCATGCCGCCGCCCCCGGCGGAGACGAACCGGGTGGGGCCGGTCTCGACGATGTCGGCGGGGTAGCCGGGGCCGGAGTCGGTGATGACGATCGAAGCGGGGGTCGTGGCGAGCCGGATGGGGTCAGCGCCGTGCTTGATCGCGTTGACGAGGAGGTTCGAGACGATGCGCTCGAAGCGGCGGACATCGGTGACGAGTCGTGCGCCGGCAGCCCCGAAGTCCGTGTCGACCTCGTGCCCGGCCAACGCCCCCGAGGCGCTCATCGTCCCGAGCAGGGACCGGATCGCCTGGTCGATGTCGACGCGCGTGAACTCCGGGTTCGCGCGTCCCGCGTCGAGACGGGAGACCTCGAGGAGATCCTCGACGAGGACCTGCATCCGCTGCACCCGGTCCTTGACGAGCTCGGCCGGACGCGAATCCTCCGTGAGCAGACTCGCGGCGTTGACGAGGCCCGTGAGCGGGGTGCGCATCTCATGGGCGAGGTCCGCGGTGAAGCGCTGCTCGGAGTCGATGCGCTCACTCAGCCTCGTCACCGCGGTGTCGACCGCCGAGGCGAACGCCCACACCTCCTGATCCGATTCGTCGACGACGTCGGCGATCCGGATCGAGGTGTCACCGGCGGCGATCTTCCGGGCCGCCTGCGCACCGAGGGTGAGTCGGCGCGAGATGCGACCGGCGACGATCGAACCGACGCCGCCGACGACGAGGGCTGAGCCGATCATGCCGACGAGCAGCGCCTGGTCGATGCGTCCGATGAGTTCACGGCTGTCGGCCGTCGAGGCCCGCACGGAGATCACCTCGGTATACGTGCCGACCTCGATGGGGGCAGCGGCCCACACGATCTCCTCCCCATCGACCTCGGAGCGGATCGTCACACTCTGGCCCTTGAGCGCCTGGGCGCGGGCATCGGCGGGCAGCTGCGGGTCGTCGATGCGGGCGTTGAGGGTGAGCACCCCGGTCTCGGAGAAGATGTTGACCGCGTTCGCGAGCTGGTCGGTCACCGTCGAGCGCATCCGGTCGTCCTCGGCGCGGGCCGCGGACTGCCTGAGGATGATGCTGCACGAGAGCACCGCGATGATCACGGACGCGACGATGAGCAGGGAGATCTTCCAGCGCAGGGACATGGCTCAGCCGGCGAAGCGGTACCCGAAGCCGCGGACGGTCTCGATCATGTTCGCCCCGATCTTCTTCCGCAGCCGCTGGATGTGGACGTCGACGACCCGGGAGTCGCCCGCCCATTCGTAGCCCCACACGGTGAAGGCGATCTTCTCCCGCGAATAGACGTGCTCGGGCTGCTCAGTGAGCAGCAGGAGGACGCGCAGTTCGGTCGGGGTGAGGTGGACCTCCTCACCGTCGACCTCGACGGTGAGCCGACCGGTGTCGAGGACGAGGGAGCCCAGGCGGGTGCGGAAGGGTCCGAGCTCGCTCGCCGGGGCGGCCGCCTCGGCGGTGGGCGAGGATTCGGGACGGGGCGGGATGGACACGTCGGTGGCCGTGCCCGCCGAGGACGTGAACTTGCCCCCGGCGCCGAGGTAGGCGTCATCGGCCAACGCTGTGCGGGAGCGATCGCGGGAGTCCATGCCGGGACTGGGGCCGAGGACCTCGGGGATGCCGTCGCCGGTGATGACCCCGCCGGGACCGATGACGGTCTCGTGGTCGTCGATGAGGTCGGTCGTCGGCGAGTAGCCGAGGCGGTCGGTGCCGGTGGTGATGAAGCGGCGGACGACGGCGCGGATGCGGGCGTTGAGGACCTGCATGTCGAAGGGCTTGGTGAGGTAGTCGTCGGCGCCGGCTTCGAGCGCCTGGACGATGTCGATGGCGTCGGAGCGGGCGGAGATGATGATGATCGGGATCGCCGAGCGCTCGCGGACGGCGCGGCAGATCGAGGCGCCGTTCATCGTCGGCAGCATGAGGTCGAGGAGGAGCACGTCGGCGCCGTGCGCGGCGACGAACTCGTAGCCTTCGCGGCCGTCGGCGAAGGCGGAGACGGTGTAGTCGAACTGCTCGAGTCCGATCTGCGTCGTCTCCCGGATGACCTCATCATCCTCGACCAGCACAATATGCATTACGACTCCCCATTCAGTCGCGTGAAGCGTTGACCCGGTTCAAACCTACCGTCATGGAGGCGGAATACCTGCACCGACCAGCCGGAAGGGCAGCAGTCCTGGTCGCCGTCGGCGTACATCGCCTCCTGGACGACGACGGTCCCGTTCTTCCCCGGGCTGAGCGTGAGCTGGTTGCCGGTGGCGATGAGCTCGAGCCTCGGCTGCCCGTCCTTCTCGCTGATGACGACCCCGGCGATATCCTCGCTGCGCCGCTTCGGGTTGGCGACGGTGACGACCTGGAACTTCTGGTCACCGCGCGTGAACGGGGCGCCGAACTTCAGGCAGTCCCTGCAGTCGCCGGCGACCTTCGCCGTCTCCGCCGCCCGGCCTGTGACGGCCACACCCGAAGAGTCCTCGATGGTCGTGCGGATCTGTTCGAGGGAGAACGGCGTGTCCTTCGGACCGGCGTCCTCGTTCGACTGACTGAGCATCGTCGGGGAGGCCGTGCTCGCGGGTTCGACCCGCAGGCCCCGATCGGGACCGCACGCCGAGGCGGTGACGAGCAGGGTGAGTGCGCACACGCAGGCCACGAGCGTCCGGAGACCGCCGCTGGTCAGGACGCCTGCTGCCGGGCGGGCAGCGCTCGAGCGCACAGGTGTGGGGAGGGGCACGATGATATTTTCGCGTGTTCTCCTCCATGCGTCCACTTCCGTCGGGGTGCGGGCCGGAGTGGGCGACTCTCAGCTCGAGTCGCTACCCTGGAGGTATGGCACCGTCGAAATCCGCTAAGAAGTCCTCCAGCACCGTCTCCTACAAGGACGCGTTCAAAGTGGGGCTGGTCTGCGGCGTCGCCGTCCTCATCCTCTCGATCGTCGTCACCCGTGCGTGGCAGGACCCGGCGGCCTTCGGCTTCGCGTTCATCTACGCGGGCGTCGCCTTCGTCGCGGTCACCGCGCTCGCCTCGGTGCTCAACTGGGCTCTGCGCAACGACACGCAGAACGACGACCAGTCCTACCCGATCCTCAAGTAGGAGTCCCTAGTTCACGGAGTAGCGTTCTGCGCCCACTCGGCGGTGGAACTGGCTCGCTGATCACCGGTGAGCGTCCGCAGAATCGGTGCCGACCTTCCGCAGATTGCCACGCGCACGAGTGCTCGCGCAGCAGTCCGCACCGTCGCGTCATTCCCGCTCGAGATGCGCGCGGATCTTGGCCTCCAACTGCCTCCGATCGGTGCGGCTCGTGACTCTGAGCACCGTCCAACCCGCCGCGTGCAGTCCCTCGTCCCGATTGATGTCACGAGTCCACTGCTCCTTCGACTCGAAGTGGTGACCGCCTTCGTACTCGAGGGCGAGCCGGGCCCGGCGGTAACCCAGATCGGGTTCGACGACTCGGCCGAGAAGCGGACAGAACACCTGCGGATGGACTTCGGGTTCCGGCAGTCCACGCCGCAGGGCCCAGAGCCGGAGTCCCGTCTCCTGGGGAGAATCGACCGTTTCGCGGATGAGGGCGCACGCCTCCTGCGTCGTCGCCCTTGCTCGCAGGTAGCGACGTTGGGCGATGCCGTCGCGCAGCTCGGCCAGGGAACACAGGGGCGGCCCGTGCCATCCGCCGACGATGGCATCACCGAGGGCGATGAGTGCATCACGGGAAAGCAGCAGGGCCAGTTCGACGAAGATGTCGGTCGGTGACTGCAGGGGCAGGTCGAGCCAGACGACCGACCTCAGCCTCCGCGGCCGATGGAACGCGATGGCCGGATGCCTCAGCTTCGTCGCGGGATTCGTCGACGCGACGTGGAGCGCTGTGAACGTGCGATCTCGGGGGAGCGGCAGACCGAAGAGTCGAGCCGCAGTGAGACCGAATCCGACCGCGGTGGGACACAGCGCCAGCACAGCGCGCAGCCTCAGCGCCTCGTCCATCCATGCGTCGTCGGCCCAGGTCGGCGTCAGCAGCGGCACCGGAGCGGATTCGTCGATGCGGACGCCTCGGTAGAGCGCCCGGCGGTGACGGTCGGTCTTCAGCGCATGGGAGGTCACTCCCCTCTCCGGTGCGTCGGCGGTGCGGAAGACCGACGAATGATCACGGTATTCGAGGCGGAGGTCCATGCCGCCGACTGTCGTCGACCTCGTGGCCGAAGGGAAGGGCGGGTTCGTCGCCTGTGGGCAGCGGTTGAGCATGCACAGGCTCTGGGCGCACGAGTCGGTGCCGCTGTGGAACCCAGCGATGTCGGTCGGGCAGTCCCGCTTCCTCGGGTGGGTGTCCTCGTCCTTCATTGACGTGCCCGTCGAGATCGACGCATTCGCCGAGGTGACCGCGGACTCACGCGGCGGCTGTCCACAGGGTTCTGCGGTCGAGTGCGGCAGCTCAGGGTGGGGGCGTACTCGTTGACGGCGCCCCGCCTCGGCGAGCGAGGACGGCCCACGATGCCAGACCCGCAAGGAGGAGGAGTCCGGCGAGGGCTGCGAACGTCGGGGCGTCGGTCTGGGCGACCGACTGGCCGCGGATCGCCTGCACCGTCGTGATGACGACGAGGCCGAACCAGAAGAGCGCGAAGACCCGGACGAGCCCCACCCGTGTGCCGGCTGGACGCAGCCTGGGCCACCGCCTGCCGAGCAGGAGGAGCCCGAGGGCGAAGAGCGGCACGGCCTGGAGGGCGTGGAGGCCGACGAAGTGCGGGACGCGGATGTCTCCGGACTCGGTGTTCCACCCGGTGATCGGCATCGTCGGACCGCCGTCGGGGGCACCGACGCTGTGGGCACCGGCGAGGCCCTGCGCCTCGGCGGCGTCCATGTCGACGACCTCGAGCTCGCCGACGGCCATGAGGAAGGCGATCGCCATGCCGATGAGACCGATCGCCGTTCCCCAGCGGATGCCGGCGGCGAAGCCGCGATCGGGCAGGCGGCGGAAGGCGAGGACGATCGCGAGGACGAGGTTGGTCAGCCAGACTGCCGTGATGAGTCCGCCCATGCTGTAGTACATGGTCGCGTCGAAGACGGTGCGGACGTTGAAGTGGCTCATCTGCCCGCGGATGATCTGGACGACGATGAAGACGAGTTCGATGGTGATGCCGACGGCGATGATCGTCCCCAGCGTCCGGACGAACCGGCTGCGAGCGGGCAGGTAGTCGAGCATCCATGCGATCGTCAGCGTGTAGATCGTGATCGAGACGCCGAACTTCGCAGCCTTGTGCCAGATGGGCACTCCGACGAGGGTGCGGTCGTCGACGAAGTACCCGATGGTCGCCACGACGGCGATGAGAGCGGAGAACGCCGCGGCGATGATCAGCGGACGGTGGAGGCGCAGCAGCGCGGAGGTCAGCGACGAGAGACTCGGTCCCGTTCCGGTCGGGTCGCCGCCCTGATCCGGCGATGCCCCGGTTCTCGGCCGATCCGGGGTCCTATCGCCGCCGTTGGCAGATAGTCCGCTATCCATACAATGGATAGTAGGCTATCTGGAAATGGGGCGCAAGAGCCCGACGGAGATTCTCACGGAGATGCTGACGGAGTTCCGGTGTTTCGGTGTTTCAGCAGTTCGGCAGGTCGGAGACGAGGGGGTGAGCGGAGACGATGCGGATATCGGAGTTGAGCGCTCGCAGTGGTGTGCCGATCCCGCGCATCAAGTACTACATCCGCGAAGGACTCGTGGCGCGGGCGAGCACGACCGAGGACACCCCCGGCGGCTACGGTGAGGACCACCTCCACCGTGTGCGCCTGATCCGCGCGATGGTGACGATCGGCGGGATGTCGATCGCGGCGGCGCGAGCGGTCCTGGCCGAACTCGACTCCCCGACACCGCAGGTGCCGGAGGCGCTCGGCCAGGCGATGCTCGGGATCAACGACCGCCCCGAGGCGGGGGAGACGGAGAACCGGGCGCGCGCCTCGGCGATCGTCGACGACCTCATCGCCGACCGACGGTGGAACCTCGCCGAGGACGAACCGGCCAGGGACGCCCTGCTCACGGCCGTGGAGACGATGATCGAAACGGGGCACGCGGAGATGCTCGGTCACCTCGAGGTCTACGCCGAGGCGGCCGACCGGATCGCCGACGCCGACATGGCCAGCCTCGCAGCGGCGGATTCCCCCGCGGCGATCGTCGAGAAGTCCGTGGTGGGGACCGTGCTCGGCGAGATCTTCATCGACAGCATGCGCCGACTCGCGCACTCCGATCGGGCCAGGCGCCGGTACTGGCCGGGCGAGGGCGACGCGGACTGACCTCGGTGCGGTCGGCGCCCCGGGCGACGGCGAGGAGTGCGGAACGTTTCGGGTGATTGTGCGGACTGCCCCGGGTGATGTGGTTGCGATTCTCACCCGGAAGTGGGCGCAGACTGTGCGGTCTGCCCGGAAGTGGGCGCGGACTGCGCCACGGCACGCGAACGGCGCCCACGGTTCGTGCCGTGGGCGCCGTTCGCGCAGATGCTGTTCGGTCCGACGCACCCCTTCCCGGGCTGCCGTGCCTCTACTTGAACCGCAGCAGCCGGAGGCTGTTGAGGACGACGAACACCGAGGAGAACGCCATCGCGGCCCCGGCGATCATCGGGCTGAGCAGGCCTGCCGCAGCCACCGGGATCGCCGCCGTGTTGTACGCGAACGCCCAGAACAGGTTGCCCTTGATGAGCCCGAGCGTCTTCCGGGAGAGCCGGATCGCCTGCGGGATCTGCCGCGGATCCGACCGGACCATCGTGATGTCCGAGGCCGCCATCGCCGCATCCGTGCCCGAGCCCATCGCGATCCCGAGATCGGCACCGGCCAGGGCTGCGGCATCGTTGATGCCGTCACCGACCATCGCGACCGACCGGCCCGCATTCTGCAGCTCGGTGACCACGGCGATCTTGCCCTCGGGGCGGACGTCCGCCCGGACCTCGGTGATCCCGACGGCGCTCGCGACCGCCTCGGCGGCTGAGGCGTTGTCCCCGGTGAGCAGCACCGTGGACAGCCCGAGATCGTGGAGTTCGGAGATCGCCGAGGCGGCCCCGTCCCTGATCTCGTCCGCGACGAAGGTCAGCCCGCGGAAGTCTCCGTCGACGGCGAGGGCGACGATCGTCGCACCGGCCGGCACCGCGGATGGGTCGATGTCGACCGTGATGCCGCGTTCGCGGAGCAGATCCGGCCTGCCCGCGAGGACCGCGGATCCGTCGATGCGGGCTTCGAGCCCACCACCGGGGATGGCTCGGAAGTCCTCGACCCTCGCCGAGGCGGTCTCCTCAGTCGCGCCGCTCCCGGCGGTTCCGCCCCCGGCAGTCACGCCGCCGGAGGCCGTGCTCCCAGGCACCGCGCTGCCGCCGACCGTGCTCCCGGCGCTGCGCGCGGCCTGGGCCTCGACGATCGCCCGGGCCACCGGGTGTTCGCTGCCGTGCTCGAGCCGAGCGAGGAGCGCGAAGTCGTTCTCACTCAGCTGTGTGCCGGTCAAGGTCATCACGCCCGTGGTCAGTGTGCCCGTCTTGTCGAGGACGACCGTGTCGATCGACCGCGTCGACTCGAGGGCCTCGGGCCCGGAGACGAGGATGCCCAGCTGTGAACCGCGTCCCGACGAGACGGCGAGTGCCGTCGGGGTCGCGAGTCCCAGCGCACACGGGCAGGCGATGATGAGGACGGTGAGTGCCGCATGGAGGCCCATCGCCCAATCACCGGTGACGAGCCCCCAGGTCAGCAGCGTGAGCGCGCTGATGACGAAGACGATGGGGACGAAGATCGCGGAGATCCGATCGGCCAGGCGCTGCACCGCGGGTTTGCCGAGCTGCGCACGGCTGACGAGATCGGCCATCGCCGCCAGGGTCGTATCGGATCCCACGCGCTCGGCGCGGACCTCGAGGACACCGGAGGTGTTGATCGTCGCGCCGGTCACCGTGTCGCCGACGCCGACCTCGACCGGGGCGGATTCGCCGGTGAGCATCGCCTCGTCGATGGCCGAATGTCCGGCGACGATGACGCCGTCGGTGGCGATCTTCTCACCCGGGCGCACCAGGAAGACATCGCCGACGGCAAGCTCGTCGATCGGCACCTCGACCTCGACCCGGGTCCCAGCGGACCCGGCAGCTCCGGAGCTCCCACCGGCCCCCGCCTCCCTGAGCACGGTCGCCGACTTCGCGCCGAGGTCGAGGAGTTCGCGCAGGGCCGCGGTCGCGCGGTTCTTCGCGCGATCCTCGGTGAGCTTGCCGATGAGGAGGAACACCGTGATCGCCGCGGCCGCTTCGAACCACACGTGGTACGTGCCGGGGATTGCCCAGCCGTAGCCGTCGACGACGGCGCGGATGAGGGTCGCGTACGAGTAGCCGCTGGCGACGATGATGCCGACGCTGACCAGCGTGTCCATCGTCGTCGACCGGCCACGGGCCGCCTTGAGGGCGGCCGAGTGGAACGGCCACGCACCCCAGGTGACGACGGGCAGGGCGAGGATGCCCACCACCCACTGCCAGCCCGGGAAGTGCCAGCTCATGACCATCGAGATCGCGACGATCGGCACGGCGAGGATGAGCGAGCCGATGAAGCGCGGGCGCAGATGCCGGGGATCGTAGTCGACGATCTCCGGTCCCGACGAGGCGGCCTTCCGGACCGTGGCCCCGTACCCTGCCTTCGCGACGGCCCCCGTGATGTCATCGTCGCTGAGACCCGAGTCGATGACGACGTGGGCCGTGTTCAGCGGCAGATTCACCTCGGCGCTCACCCCGTCGAGACGGGAGAGCTTCTTCTCGATCCGAGCCGAGCACGATGCGCAGGTCATTCCCGTGATGTCGAGATCAACCTCGCGCGACATCACCTGACCTCGTAGCCTGCTTCGTCGACGGCGGCGCGCACATCTGCTGCGTCGAGGGCATCCGCCGAGGTGATCGTCACCGGCGAATCCCCGCCGGCGTTGAGATCGACCGTGACCTCGGAGACCCCGGGCAGCGCCCCGATCTCCTCTTTGACGGAGGCGACGCAGTGGCCGCAGGTCATTCCCGAAACGGTGATGGTGGTGGTCGTCATGTCTCCTGCTTTCTTCGCACGTGCCCGCCGACCGGTCGGTCGACGGGGTCGCAGCGGCGTATCACGAGTGCGCGATCCGCGGGGGCGCCGGCCTGCGAACATGGGGCCGGTGTCCTGGCGGATCGGGTCAGCTCTTGATGAGCCTGGCGATGGCGGCTGAAGCCTCCTCGATCTTCTTGCGCGCTTCGTCCTCGCCGGCGGCGGAGGCGTCGACGACGCAGTGAGCGATGTGCTCTTCGAGGAGATTGATGGAGACCCCATGCAGTGCGGCTGTGGCGGCCGAGACCTGGGTGAGGATGTCGATGCAGTACTTGTCGTCATCGATCATCTTCGCGATCCCGCGGACCTGTCCTTCGATCCGCTTCATCCGGCGTGCCAGAGCGTCTTTCTGCGGGGTGTATCCATGATGCTCAGTCATGACGTGACTATATACCCCCAAGGGGTATGAATCAACCGTCTGCGGCCGTCTGTGCGATGCGTCTCATTCTCGCACTCTCGCCGCATCCGTGCTCGTACACTCGAGACATGCGTGCTGCCAGACTGTTCCGCTTCCCCGTCAAGGGGTTCCCAGCAGAGGAGATCGCCGAGGCGGTCGTCGACTCAGAGCGCGGGATCCGGGGTGACCGTGTCGCCGCGTTCACGAACGGCAGCCTCAACGTGCCCGCCGACCGCTGGCACCGCTACTCCGCCTTCACTGTCCTCAAGAACAACCCTGACCTGCAGAGATGGCAGGTGAGCACCATTTCCGCCGAGGCGGTCGCCGGGTCCCGTGCGGACGTAGCCCAGGTCAACGGGGGGAGCGGCGAGGCGGTCGCCGGGTCGACGATCACCCTGACGGCGCCGTCGGGGGCGTCGACGACGTTCGGCACGCACGACGACCGGTCGCGGACCGCCGCGGCGGAGTTCCTCTCGGCGAACATACCCCCGCAGGGTGTCCACCCGCGGGGAATCGTCGTCGCCGGACAGGGGATGTTCGACTCCCGTGAATCGGGGATCTCGCTCATCAACCCGGCCACGGTCGCAGCGATCGGTGAGACCGACGAAGGCCGCGCGGCCCTCGGGGAGACCGACGAACTCGACCCCCTGCGGTTCCGCGGCAACATCCTCCTCGACGGTCTCGACCCCTTCGCGGAGTTCGGTCTCATCGGACGGATCGTGCGCATCGGCGGCGTCCGGCTGGCGATCAGCCAGGCCATCGAACGCTGCCCGGCGACCACCGTCAACCCCGTGACCACTGAGGTCGACGTCAACGTCCCCCGCATCCTCGCCTCCGGGTGCGGGCACCTCCACTGCGGGGTCTACGGTCGGATCCTCGAATCCGGGACGATCACCGCCGGCGATGAGATCGTCGTCGAGGGGGAGGCGCCGCGGGAACTCGTCCGCACGGCCCGGACCCCGCGCTTCATGAGTGTGGTCAGCTCCCGGCAGATCTGCAACGACACAGTGGAGATCTCGCTGCGCGACGAACTCGGCTGGATCCGCGAGTTCGACGAACCCGGGACGAACCTGCGCGTCCACCTCGGCCTCGGGGCGCCGTTCTGGCGGACGTACACGATCACCGACGTCACCGACGACGTCGTCTCCATCGCCGTGCGCACGCAGGGGAAGGGATCGCATGCGGTCGCGAGCCTGCCGGCCGGTGAACGCGTGCTCGCGTCAGGACCGCATGGGACGATGACAGCGGATCGGGTCTTCGGCGGCACGACGGCGCTCATCACCGCGGGCATCGGGATCACCCCGAGCCTCGGACTGCTGCGGGCGGCTGCCCGGCAACCGGCGGCGGTCGAGGCGGGCGGGCCGGAGGCGGCGGAGGTCGGGTCTGCGGCCGGTGCTGCCGTACGGGATGCGCTGGACAGGACTGCGCCCTCGGCCGAGCGGCTCCGCCTGCTCCACGTCGATCGGGACCAGCGCACGGCGTGCCTGTGGAACCGGCTCGTCGACCGGGCGCAGGGCACCGGGCTGCCGGTGGAGACCGAGCACCGCGACACCGCCGTCGACGGCCGGCCCGGCCATGACGAGCTCGTCGCCACCCTGACCGGCTGCGACAACGTCATGGTCTGCGGGCCCGCCGAGTTCACCCGTGCCGTTCTCGCCGCCGCCGAGGCGGCCGGAGTCCCCGGCGTCCACCAGGAGACCTTCGCCTCCCCGCACACCGGGATGAGCGAGGCGATCGCCGAGTGCGCACCCGCCGAGGTGACGCTGGCCGAATCCGGCACGAGCTTCCTCTGGGAACCGGAACAGGGCACCCTCCTCGACGCGCTCGAGGCCCGCGGGGTCAACGCGGAGAGCTCGTGCCGCGGCGGTTCGTGCGGGACGTGTTCGATCGCGCTCTCAGCCGGATCCGTCCTCTACCCCGTCCAGCCGGCGGCCCGGGTGCCCGCCGACCATGTGCTCGCGTGCTCGGCGGTCCCCGCCGGACCGATCAGCCTCGCCCTCTGAGGGACACGCGGCCCTGGTGACACAATGGGGCCATGGCAACGGCATCGACGACAGCGCGCCCGGCGCTGACCCGCACCTTCGTCGACCCCGTCGTCCGGCTGAGCAGGCGGGTCAGATACGGGGTGGCCGGGCGGATCATGTTCGCCAACTCGGTCATGCTCGTCGGCATCATGGTGCTCACCACGAGCCTGCTCTACCTCCAGCTCTCCCAGCTCAACACGAAGCGCGAACAGGACCTGCTGCGCTCGGCCGCGGACAGCATCTCGCTCTCCCTCGGCGCCGTCGAAGCCGATGAGGCGAGCTCGCGGGACGAGTTCCTCGCCCCCTCTGCGCACGAGCGCCTGCGGACGATGCTGCGCACGGTCGTGTCCGAATACGACTTCGACATCGCCTCGGTCGTGCCCATCGACTACATCCGCACCCCACCCTCCCTCGGCTCGGCGAACCGGCGGGCGGACCTTGCGGAGAACATCGTCACCGCCTCCTCGGGCGACATCCCCGACTACTCCCTCGACCAGCTCGCCGCCTCCGTGAACACGACCCGGGTCCTCAGCGGCCGCTCGGACGTCCGCTTCGTCGACGACGGCGGTGAGGGCGGAGGCACGATGTACGTCGTCACCCCGGTCTTCGCGCAGCAGCTGGGCCTCGACGAGGTGGGCCCCGGCACCGTCGTCGGCGCGGTCGTCGTCGGCAACTCCGCGGACGCCGTGCGCTCGGGCTTCCTCGCGCAGAGCAAATGGCTCATCGGCATCGCGATCGCCACCCTCCTCCTCGGCATCGGCGCCTCGTGGGTGACCTCGCGCGGGCTGCGGCGCGTCACCGGTGACTACGGGGCCACCGAGCTGCGGAACATGATCGAGTTCTACTCCTCCGTGCTCAAGGCCGTCTCCGAAGGCCTCATCCTCGTCGACCGGTCGATGGGCATCGTGCTCATCAACGCCGAGGCGCGCGAACTCCTCGGTCTGCCGAGCACCGGATCGAAGCGGGAGGCCCGTGACTCCGGGACCCCGCCCGTCGCCCCGGATCCCGTCGCCGCGACGACCCCCGAGGGCGGCATCCCGCTGGCCGACCTCGACCTGCCCGAGGCCCTGACCGACCTGCTCGCCTCCGGCCGGTGGGCCCGCGATGAGATCCACTACACCGACGACCGCGTCCTCGTCGTCAACCAGCAGCCCACCGAGGAGGGCGCGGACACGTGGGTGGTGACGATGCGCGACCACACCGAACTCGCCGAACTCACCGGCGAACTCGTCTCCGTCCGGTCGTTCTCCGATTCGCTGCGGGCCCAGACCCACGAGTACGCCAACCGCCTCCACATGGTCATCTCGCTGCTCGAGACCGGCCACGTCGACGAGGCCATCGACTTCGCCGCGAAGGACCTCGACGACCTCAGCCGGGTCACCGGGGACGGGAACATGAGCTTCGATCACCCCGTGCTCTCGGCCCTTCTCCTGTCCAAGGTCGCCCAGGCCGCCGAGGCGGGCATCGAGATGACGGTCGACACCGCGGGATTGACCGGCAGCCTCGGCGGGGACGACCGGGATCTCGCGACGATCCTCGGCAACCTCATCGACAACGCCTTCGACGCCCTGAGCAGGCAGGACGTGCTGCCGGAGAACAAGCGGGTGCATGTGCACTTAAGCGGTGCGGGTGGGGCCGCGGGCTTCACGATCGAGGTCAGCGACGACGGCCCCGGCATCGCCGAGGAGGACCTCGATGCGATCTTCGAACGCGGCTGGTCGACGAAGCACGACGGGGTGGTCACCGACCGCGGGAGAGGCCGCCGGCAGACGGGCACCCGCGGGGTCGGCCTGTCCCTCGTCGTCCAGGCGATCCGCCGCCTCGGCGGGGCCATCGACGTCCAGGGCAGGGGAGAGGACTGCGATGAGTTCTCCGGGGCAGTCCTCACCGTCTGGCTGCCCGACGACGCCGTGTGACAGCGATGTGGCGAGCCTGGAACACGAACCCAGGGTCGCCTCACCGCCTGCGGATTAGACTGGCGGCATGGCGGAGAATTCCCAGGATGGGGCGAGCATCGGTGTGCTCGTCGTCGAGGACGAGGCCGTTGCGGCCCGGGCTCACGCGAAGTACATCGAACGCCTCGACGGCTACCATGTCGCGGGTGTGGCGAAGAACGCCACCCAGGCGATGGCGGCGCTGACCGGCAAGATCCTCGGCCTCGACCCCGACGGGATCGACCTCGTCCTCCTCGACATGAACCTCCCCGACGGCCACGGCCTCCAGGTCTGCCGCGCGATCCGCGGGCAGCGGGTCGACGTCGACATCATCGCCGTCACCGCGGCCCGCGACATGCAGATCGTCCAGGAGGCCCTCTCCTACGGTGTCGCCCAGTACATCATCAAGCCGTTCACGTTCCCCGTCTTCAAGTCCGAGCTCGAGGCGTACTCGTCGTACCGGTTTCGGCTCGGCGCCGACTGCCCCGAAGGGGAGGTCACGCAGAACGAGGTCGACACCGCGATCGCCGCCCTGCGCACCCACACCGTGACCGCGACCCCGAAAGGGGTGCCCGACGGGGTGCAGGAGGAGGTCAAAGGGGTGCTCGTCGGCAAGCCGGGACAGTCCGCCGCCGAGGTGGCTGAGAGCCTCGGCGTCTCCCGGGTCACCGCACGCCGCTACCTCGAGGCCATGGCCGACGCCGGCATGCTCGACCGCAGGCCCCGGTACGGATCCGCCGGGCGGCCCGTCCTCGAGTACACCGTCGTCACCGAGGAGTGAGAGGCGCAGGGCACCTCCTCACCCGAGTGAGCGCAGGTGCTCGATCGCGAGCCGCGCGCAGTAGCCGATCGAGGCGTCGAGCTCCGGCTGGGAGAACGTCGCGATCGTCGATCGGGTGAAGATCGCGATGCTGTAGGCCGTCCCGTCGCTGTCGATGACGACCCCGGCTTCGTGACGGAAGTTGAGGAAGGTCCCCGTCTTCCCGTAGTACTGCGCCGAATCCATCGGGAACCCCGCGGCGATGCGGTGACGGAAGATCTGCTTGCGCAGCAGCTCGCGCAGCAGCGCCGAATCCTCCGGGCCGAGGAGCTCACCGGTGTGGATGAGCTCGAACAGGCGGGCCGTGGCCCTGACCGTGCCGGTGTTGAACGCCGAATCCGGCAGCAGCGGCACCCGGCCGGACCGGGCGTCGGCGACCGCGACGGCAAGGGCCGTCGCCTCATCGCCGTCGGCCACCTCGGCGAGGACGTCGTAGAGATGCGACATCGGGGCGAGCACCTCGAACGACCGGATCCCGAACCGATGGAGCAGGGACGTGATCCGCTCGGGCCCGACGAGGGCGAAGAGCGCATCCGCTGCGGCGTTGTCGCTCACGGACAGGGCCATCGCGGCGAGGTCGCGCAGACTCATCTCCACAGGATCGCGCAGCCCCGAGATCCCCGTCCCGCCCGGCGTCGAGGCGCTCGGGTCGACGAGGAGGCGCTCGGTGAGGTCGAGCGCCCCGTCTGCGGCCGCGTCGAGGAGGCCCGCGACGATCGCGACCTTGCCGACCGAGGCCAGGGGGATGCGCGCGGACTCCCGGATGCCCACCGAGCGGTGGGAGCTCAGATCCTCAGCGTAGAGGAACCCCTGCGCGCCGAGGCTCGTCCACACGCCGTTGATCTCGTCGATGACTGCTTCGCTCATGGTCTCGGGTAGAGCCTTTCGTCGGCGTAGGCGTCCCGGACAGGCGTCACGGCGCTGTGCTCCTGGGACCTCGCCCCGATGATCGCAGAGATCGCGGTCCTCACCTCGGGGGACTCCATCTCATCGAGGAGGTCGCAGCTGCCGGAGCCGATGACCTCGACGCGGCGGGCGAGTTCGACGTCGCGCAGCCCCCGGTAGGGCAGCGAATGGGCGCGCGCGGTCATCGCGGTGCACAGGAGCACCGAACCGTGGGCGAAGACGTGGGTGACGGCATCGAACTCGGAGTCGGTGACCCGCAGCTGACCCAGGTGGATGCCGCGGGCGACGAGCGGGGTGAGCAGCCCCGAATCGTGGAGCAGACCCGCGTCCTCGGGCAGGATCGCGATCGTCTCCCGGTCCGCCAGCCGTCCGAATCCCATCCCCGGCGGCATCCCCCGCAGATCGGCGGCGCCGATCGTGCCCTCGGTGCCGGAGAAGCGGGTGGAGGCGACGACGAGGTCGACGACGAGATCGCTGGACTGACGTCGACGCTGCGTCGGCAGGGCCGAGCCGAGGCCGCGGACGTCGAGGCCGGCGTCGACGTCCCCGGATTCGATGAGGTCGTCGAGTGCCGCCGATTCCGTGGGCAGGAACCGCGGCACCGCCCCGCCGAGGCGGATGTCCCTCGTCGCTGCGACGAGCACGGCCGGGTCGAGCTGTCCGTGGACGCCGATGAGCGTTCCCTCCTCACGCCGCCCGGCCGCCTCGGCGAGGCCGTCGATGCGTCTGAGGATCTCGAGGACGTCGGGCAGCACCGCGCGGCCGGCGGCAGTGAGTCTGATGCGTCGGCGGCTGCGGTCGAAGAGACGGACCCCGAGGTGCTTCTCGAGGTCGGCGACGCCGCGGGAGATCGGCGGCTGAGCGAGCGAAAGTTCATCGGCGGCCCGGGTGAAGCTCTCGTGCTCGGCGACCGCGCGGAACATTTCGAGGCTCTTGAGGAGGTTCACGAACCGACTCCCACCTCGGTGTATATCAGAATACGCATGATCGGAACTCCATGTGATATTGGACATGCTCAGGCTGGGTGCCAACGATAGCACCATGAAGCCCCTGACACGTAGGATCATCGGTGCAGCCGCCGTGCTCGTGCTCATCGGAGTCGGCGTCCTCGCTCTGCGCACCCTGCCCGTCCTCCCCTCGATCGCCGCGTCGCAGATCGCGGTCGACCTGACCGCCGGTGAGCTCAACTCACAGGCCTGGGAGAATCCGGACGCCGGCGACGAACTCGCCCGGATCGTCGCCGACCTCGGCGAGGCCTCGCGCACCGTCACCGTCGACTCGGTCGATTCGGCCGGAGACACCGCGACGGCGACGCTGAACTGGACGTGGGAGTTCGCCTCGGCGGACCAGCCGTGGACCTACACCGTCGAGGTTCCCCTGCGCCGGTCCGGTGCGATGTGGACGGCCGAGTTCGATCCCCGCCTCGTCCATCCCGATCTCCGCACCGATCGCGTGCTCACCGCCGAGCGCACCCCGGGCACGCGCGGGCGCATCCTCGGCGCGAACGACGCCGTCCTCCTCTCCGAGGGGGAGGTCATCGACGTCGGGCTCCAGCCGAGCAGACTCACCGACGAGAAGGCGACCTTGGCCCAGCTCGAGAAGTCCCTCGACGTCGACGCCGGCGAGCTCGCGACGAAGGTGGACCAGGCCGATCTGGAGGCGTTCGTCCCCGTGATCACGCTGCGCAAGGACGACTACGACCTCGTCAAAGGCTCGATCTACAAGCTGCCCGGCACCGTCTTCCGCTCCCGGACCCAGCCGCTGTCGCGGACGAAGGGCTTCGCCCAGGCCACCCTCGGCAGTGCGGGACGGGCCGAACCCGACGAGGTCGTCGCCGAACCCGCGAGCCTCACCCCTGCCTCGTACGTCGGGCGCAGCGGGATCCAGATGCTCTACGACGGCACCCTTCGGCCCGCCCCCGGACTGCGGATCCTCGCCGTGAGCGCTGAGACCGGCGACGGCTCCGGCGACTCCGGTTCGGGTGGCTCCGGTTCGGGTGGTGCCCCGACTGCGTTGCACACCGTCGACGGTCGGCCCGGCAAGGACGTGTCGACGACGATCGACGTCGCCGTGCAGACGGCTGCCGAGGAGGCGGCGAAGACGGCGAAGAAGCCGACCGCGATCGTCGCGATCCGACCGAGCGACGGCAATGTGCTCGCCGTGGCCAATGCCGACCCGAAGGGCGCGGCCTGGGACCGGGCGCTGACGGGTCAGTACCCGCCGGGGTCGGTGTTCAAGGTCGTCTCGGGTGCGGCGATGGTCGAATCGGGCATCGCCCCGACGACCTCCCTCGACTGCCCGAAGACGACACGGGTCAACGGCAAGCGCTTCAAGAACGCCGAGGACCACGTGCTCGGCACCGTCGACTTCGCCGAGAGCTTCGCCCAGTCGTGCAACACCGCCTTCGTCAACTCGGCGGAGAAGGTCACGGCGAAGACGCTGAGCGAGACGGCGATGAGCATGGGCATGGGGCAGATCGACATCGGCACGGACGCCTACATGGCCTCCGTGCCCGAGGTCGACGACCCGGTCGAGCACGCGGCGGCGATGATCGGCCAGGGCAAGGTGCTCGCCACTCCGCTCGCGGTCGCGACGATGACGGCGACCGTGGCCAAGGGCACGACCGTCAAACCCCTGCTCGTCCTCCCCGACGCCCGTGATCGCTCGGGCGAGGTCGCAGCCCCGGACAAGAAGGCGCTGACCGAGGTCAAGGCGATGATGCGGCGGACCGTGACCTCAGGCACCGCCTCGGCGCTCGACGACATCCCCGGCGACCCCGTGTACGGGAAGACGGGGACTGCGGAGTACGGCACCGATGTGCCCCCGCGCACCCATTCGTGGTTCGCCGGGTTCCAGGGCGACCTCGCCGTGGCCGTGCTCGTCGAGGACGGCGGGTTCGGCGCCGAGGCGGCCGTGCCGGTCGCCGACCGCTTCTTCACGGAGATGAACTCGTGAGGCACCTGCTGAGGTTCCTGGCCGTGTCCATGTGTGCGGGCATCGTCGCCGCGGGTCTGGCGATCCCGGTCGCCGGGACGACGGCGGCGGCACTCGGGGAGGGGATGAGCCTCTTCGACGCCATGCCCGCCGAGTTCGACGACCGGCCGCTCGCGCAGCCGTCGACGCTGCTGACGAAGGACGGCAAGGAGTTCGCGACCTTCTCGTGGCAGAACCGCGACGAGGTGGACCTCGACCAGGTCTCGCAGGCTATGCAGGATGCGACGCTGGCGATCGAGGATCGACGGTTCTACGAGCACGGGCCCGTCGACGTCGAAGGCGTCGCCCGGGCGGTGGCGAAGAACCTGCTCACCGGTTCGCTCCACGGCGGGTCGACGCTGACCCAGCAGTACGTGAAGAACGCCCTCATCAACTCCAGTCAGGCCGAAGGCGATACGGCAGGCATCGACCGGGCGCGGGATCGTACGGGCGCGAGCGGAATGGCGCGCAAGCTGCGGGAGATGCGGCTGGCGATCACCGTGGAGCAGACGTATTCGAAGGATGAGATCCTCTCCCGCTACCTCAACATCAACAGCTACTCGGGGTCCCCGAACGTCTACGGGGTCCAGGCAGCGGCCCGCCAGTACTGGGACATCGACGCCGCAGACCTCTCGATCGCGCAGGCGGCGACCCTGGCCGGGATCGTGCGCAACCCGGCACGGTACAACCCGCAGAGGAACCCCGACGCCGTCATCGAACGCCGCAACCTCGTGCTGGAGAAGATGGCCGAATACGGCTTCATCACCTCCGCGGAGCTGGCGAAGGCGAAGGACGAGGGGCTCGACCTCAAGGAGAACGTCACCCCGAGGGGCTGTTCGGCCGCTGGGGACCTCGCGTACTTCTGCACGTACGTCGAGAGTGCGGTGCTCAGCGACGAGCGCTTCGGCGCCACCCCGGAGGAGAGGGAGGAGACCCTGCGCCGAGGCGGTCTGCGGATCCGCACCTCGATCGACTCGAAGCTGCAGAAGAAGGCCGTCGAGACCGTGCGCAGGCAGCTGCCCGTCGGTGATCGGTCGGGGGCCGCGCAGGCGCTGGTCAGCGTCGATGTCGCCACCGGGGAGATCCGGGCGATGACGCAGAACACGAAGTACAGCCTCGGCGAGGAGAAGCAGCGGGGGAAGACCTCGGTCAACTACTCCGTCGATGCTCCCGCAGGCGGGGGCACGGGGTTCCAGCCGGGGTCGACGTGGAAGCCGTTCGTCCTCGCCGCGTGGCTCGAGGACGGTCGCAGCCTCGGGGATACGGTCAACGGTTCGGGGAGCGGTTACACGGGATTCTCGACCTCGGGGGCGACGGGCGGAACTATGCGGCAGGCGGGTACAACCCGCGCAATGCCGGTGACTCCGATGGGGCCAACGGCGGGATGACCGTGCTCGAGGCGACGAAGCGGTCGGTGAACAAGGCGTACGCGGACATGGCCTCGCAGCTGAACATGTGCGACATCCGCGACACGGCGACGAACCTCGGGGTGCATCTGGGCACCGGGAAGAAGCTGTCGACGGCGACACTCGCCGACGGCACCGAGCAGGTCCTCTACCCGTCGTCGATCCTCGGCACGGTCTCGGTCTCGCCGCTGACGATGGCCTCGGCGTACACAGCGTTCGCGAACAGCGGTCGGAGGTGCGCCCCCGAGGCGATCGTCACCGTGACCGGGGCCGACGGGAAGGAGATCACGAGGTCCGGTGGGGCGTCGCGTACGGGCGGGGCGTCTGGCGGGGCGTCCGGCGGATCATCCGCCGGGTCGTCGGAGGGGAAGGGCTGCGCCGAGGTGATCGATCCGACGATCGCCGACACCGTCGCGTACGCGCTCAGTCAGACCTTCGAAGGCGGGACGACGACGCGACTGCGCATCGGAGAACCGGCGGCGGCGAAGACGGGGACGACGAACTTCGAGGTGGGCGCGAGCTGGCTCGTCGGGTTCACCAAGGGTCTGTCGACGGCGGTGTGGACCGGGGACCCCGAAGGCACGCGCGACT
Organism: Brevibacterium ammoniilyticum; assembly: GCF_038429965.1. NCBI lineage: Bacteria > Bacillati > Actinomycetota > Actinomycetes > Micrococcales > Brevibacteriaceae > Brevibacterium > Brevibacterium ammoniilyticum. The sequence continues at coordinate 75,258 of NZ_BAABNP010000006.1, read as the reverse complement.
GGCGGACGAACTCGCGGGGATCGATGCCGCGCATCGTCTATGGTGAGACAGTGTCGGGACCGACGTGGCGGGAGTTCATGGACTATGCGGCACCGCGTGCGAAGACCGGCAGCTTCCCGCGACCGGCCGGAGCCGGCGGCTCCGGAAGCGGGAGTGACAGCGGTGGCTCGCGTGGAGATACTGGCGGCAGTGGTTCAGGCGGCACCGGTGGCTCTGGCGGCAGTAGCTCTGGCGGTGAACGATCCGGCGGAGGCGGTTCTGGCGGCGATCGATCCGGCAGCTCCGGTGACTCGGGTGCCGCCGACTCGGGAGACACCTCACGGCGAGGCAGCGACGCCGGCTCGGGCACAGACGCGGCCGGCTCGGGCGGGGACGCTGCCGACACCGGTCGGGGCGCTGGTGATGAGAGCGAAGCAGGACTGGGAGGGAACTGAATGCGTGTCGATGCGCAGGGCCGGCCCGCCTCGATCGGAGGCGCCTTCGGGTTCGGGGCCGCCGCCTTGGTGGTCTTCGCCTTCCCCATCGCGATGTTCTCCTTCCTCGGGCTCATCGCCTATTCGGGCTGCATGATCCACTGCGAGGCGGACGCACAGACCGACTGGGTGACCACCATGTCCTATCTCGGCATCGTGGGGCTCCTCGTCATCGACATCGGCCTGTGGGCATGGGCGGGCTACCGACTGACTCGTCCGATTCCGCTCATCATCGCCGCAGTCCCGGTCATCGTCACCGGCGTCGTCGTCGCTGCGGGAATGATCGGCGGTGCCTTCTGACGGTGACCTCCGACCGAGATCGAGCTCCCCGTCCGACCGGCTGAGGAAGGGCATACTGAGAATATGGCTGCGACGGTCAAGGTGAGCGAAGCGCTCCGCAACAGGCTCAAGAAGCAGGCCGCCAGGGACGGCCTGACCTTAGGTGCTCACCTGGAACGGCTCGCCGATGCCGAAGATCGTCGCCGCCGACTGGCTTCATTGGGCACGGCGATTGCTTCGACGTCACTGGCGGACAGACGATCCCACCATGCGGAATCACGCGAGTGGGAGGCCGCCGAGGACGCTGATCTGGGCGAACGCGCACCGTGACTGACGACCTCGAATCCGGTGAAGTCGTTCGGACGCTTATCGGCTGAGCACTCACTTCATCCGCAGAGCCCGCATGGCGCCGAAGACCGAAGTGAGCGTGCGCGCGAAACGCGGCTGATCGAGCAGTCCGCCGGGAGCGATGGGGACGAGGCGCTGCTCGGCGATCGTGTGCGCATCCGTGAACTGGAGGAGCCCTTCGACGCCGTGCCGGTGACCGAGACCGGACGCCTTGACGCCGCCGGCCGGCGCGTCGATCGACCCCCACGCGGCGATATAGGACTCGTTGACGTTGACCATTCCCGATGCGAGCTGCCGGGCTGCGGCCATGCCGTTGCGCCGCGACCACACGCTCGCGTTGAGGCCGTACGCGGAGTCGTTGGCCCGTGCGATCGCCTCGGCATCGGAGGCGACGGGGTAGACCGCGACGACGGGCCCGAAGGTCTCCTCTGTGCGGAGATCGGCGGCCTCCGGCACGTCGGTGAGCACGGTGGGTGCGTAGAAGAATGGTCCGAGCTCGGGAACGGGGTGGCCGCCAGCGATGACGTGCGCACCGGTTGCCCTCGCCTGATCGACGTGGGCGCTCACCCTGTCGAACTGCTTCGGTCCGGCCAGCGACCCCATCTCCGGACCGTACGCGAGCTCAGCGCCCAGACGCAGCTTCCTGGTCGCCTCGGCGAAGTGGGCGCAGAACTCCGCATAGAGATCGGCGTGGACGTAGATCCGCTCGATCGACAGACACAGCTGCCCCGCCGAGGCGAAACATCCTCTCACCGCACCGGCCACGGCGGCCTCGAGGTCGGCGTCGGCGAGGACGAGCATGGGATTCTTGCCGCCGAGTTCGAGCGCGGCAGGCACGAGCCGCGATCCCGCCTCGGCGGCGATCGTCCGCCCGGTCGCCGTCGACCCGGTGAACGCGAGACCGTCGGCACCGGCGATGAGCGCCGGTCCCACCTCGTCGTTCTCGCCGGGGACGAGCTGCCACACCTCGGCGGGCAGGCCGACGGCGATCGCGAGCCGACGCATGATCACGGCGGTGAGCGCCGTCTGCGAATCGGGTTTGTGGACGACGGCGTTGCCGGCGACGAGGGCTGCGAAGAGATCGGTCGCGCCGAGCGTGAGCGGGTAGTTCCACGGCGTGATGAACCCGACGACACCGACCGGGGTGCGGGTGACCTCGGTGCGGGTGAGTCCGGGCACCGCGCCGCGGCGCCGTTCCGGCCGCAGGCGACGCGGGGCGGTGACCCCGTAGTGGCGGCAGACGTTGTACGTGTCGAGCACCTCGTCGTAGGCGTGGATGCGCGCCTTGCCCGTCTCGAACTGGATGATGTCGAGGAGGAGGTCCTCATGTCGGCGCAGAGCGGAATGGAGGCGCAGGAGAACGCGGGCGCGGTGCTCGACCGGCCGGGCCGCCCACGTGCGCGCCGCGATCCGAGCGCTCTCGTACGCGCGCTCGACGTCGGCGGCCGTGTTCGCCGCGAACCGATCGCGGAACTCACCCGTGAGCGGGTCGGGGCCGCGGACGATTCCGCCGCTTCCCGAAGCATCCCGGTAGGGCTCGCTCGCGAGGAAGTCGGCGAGGCGCTCGGGAAGCGGCCCACGCTCGGGAAACCGCCCGCGGCGCTCGGTCGGCTGCGTGCCGTCTCGCGACGTTCTGCCGCCGGGAAGCCGCGTCTGGTCGGGACCCTGCGTCTGGTCAGGTCGCTTGATGCTGGTGGCCGGTTCTGGTCTCATCGTCCCTCGAAGTCATCGATCGGCGGGCTGGCCTGCAGTTAGACTACCTGCCATGGTCTCTGGTGAACTGCGCCACGCTCTGCGTGAGATCGATGTTCCCACCGCCGTCATCGACCGGGACGCCTTCGACGCCAACCTCGACGCCCTCGCTGACCGCGCGCACGGACTGTCGATCCGTGTCGCCACGAAGTCACTGCGCACCCTGCCGGCGATCGAGCGTGCCCTGGCCCATCCTGCCTACTCCGGTGTACTCGCGTTCTCCCTTCTCGAAGCACTCACTCTTCACGATCGAGGCATCACCGACATCGTCGTCGGCTATCCGAGCGTCGACCGCACCAGTCTGCGCCGCCTCCTCTCCGATCCCGCTGCCCGGGCCTCGATCACCCTCATGGTCGATTCCACCGATCACCTCCATCTCCTCACCGAGGTGGCCGCGACGCTACCGAACGGTCCTGACACGACCGCGCCGCCGCTGCGCGTGTGCATCGACATCGACGCCTCGTACCGCCTCGGCGAGGGACGGTTCGGCGACCGCTTCCACATCGGGGCGAGGCGTTCGCCGCTGCGGGAGGTCGCAGACGTCGTCGACCTGACCGAGCAGATTCGTGCCCGCCCGGGCCTCCGCCTCGTCGGGCTCATGGCCTACGAAGGGCAGATCGCTGGCACCGCGGATGCGGGCCGCACCCTGTCGCAGATGGTGGTCCGGGCGATGCAGGCACGGTCGGCCGCCGAACTCGCCGCGCGCCGGCACCGCATCGTCACTGCGGTCGGAGCGCTCACCGACCTCGAGTTCGTCAACGGCGGCGGCACCGGCTCTCTGGAGACGAGCACCGCGGAGGGCACGCTGACCGAGGTCGCCTGCGGTTCGGGGCTCTTCTCCCCGGGCCTCTTCGACGGGTACACGCACTTCCGTCACGACCCGGCCGCCTACTTCGTCACGCCCGTCGTCCGCCGGCCCGGCCCCGGCTGGGTCACCGTGTCCAAGGGCGGCTTCATCGCCTCGGGCGTGCCCGGTCCCGACCGCCTGCCGACGATCGCGTGGCCCGCAGGCCTCGACTATTCGCCGCTCGAAGCCGCCGGGGAGGTGCAGACGCCGCTTCACGGACCGGGCACCGAGCTGCTGCGCCTCGGCGACCTCGTCTGGTTCCGCCACGCGAAGGCAGGGGAGCTCGCCGAGCACTTCGCCCGCTTCCTCGTCGTCGCAGGCGGCGAGGTCACCGACTCGTGGACCACGTACAGAGGAGAGGGATGGGTGCTGTGAGAGCAGACGACACCGGGAGCACGGAATCGGACGATCGGGAATCGCGCGCGACCGGTCGCACACGACCGGGCGAGGACCGAGGACGGGCGCGGCGGACCCGGTTCCGGAACTGGTCCGGGCACGTCCACGCGCACCCGCACACGTTCGCACGCCCCACCTCGGCGAGGGAGCTGGAGGCTGTCGTGACGGCGGCGGCCGGGGCGGGCCACCGCATCCGGGCCGTCGGCGCCGGGCACTCCTTCACCCCCGTCGCCGCCGGTGACGACGTCATGATCAACCTCGACGCGCTCACCGGGATCGTCGCCGTCGACGAGGCCAGCGGTCGCGTCCGCTTCCGCGCCGGGACACGGCTGCGCGACATCCCCGCCCTCCTCGCCCCCTACGGGCTCGCGCTCGAGAACCAGGGCGACGTCAACCCGCAGTCGCTGGCGGGGGCGATCTCGACGAGCACCCACGGCACCGGCCTCGGGTTCACGGGGTTCGCGGGCACCGTCACCGGACTCAGCCTCATGAGTCCGGACGGAACGGTCCAGGAGCTGTCGGCCGATGAGGACGCCGAGACCTTCGACCTCGCGCGGGTCAGCCTCGGCGTGCTCGGTATCCTCACCGAGATCGAGATCCGATGCGTGCCCGCCTTCGATCTCATCGCCGAGGAGGTCGTGACCGATCTCGACGACCTGCTCGACGGACTCGTCCCCCGGATGCGGAACGCCGACCACTTCGAGTTCTACTGGTTCCCGCACACGGATTCGGCCCTGACGAAGACGAACACGCGTGTTCCTGCAGGTCAGGCCGGTCCCGGCCGCCTCGCCGAGGCGGGAGTGCGCAATCGGCTGCTCACCGTCCTCGACAAGGAGATCGTCGAGAACGGGGCGTTGCTGGCAGCCGTCGAACTCGGCGCGCGGGTGCCCGGCCTCATCCCGAAGATCAACCGGATCGCCCAGGCCGCGGTCTCCGACCGGACGTACCGCGCACCGGGCCACGACGTCTTCGTCACCCCGCGGCGGGTGCGGTTCAACGAGATGGAGTACGCGCTCCCGCTCGATGCCGGGGTCACGGCGATCCGCGAGATCCAGCAGGCCATCGAATCGCGCGGGTGGAGGATCTCCTTCCCGCTCGAGGTGAGGGCAGCGGCCGCCGATGATGTGGCCCTGTCGACGGCGACCGGCCGGGAGACCATGTACATCGCCGTCCACCGGTTCCACAAGGAGGACTGCGAGGAGTACTTCCGGGTGGTCGAACTCATCTGCCGCGCCCATGGAGGCAGGCCGCACTGGGGGAAGATCCACAGCCTCGGCGCCGAGGAGCTGCGTGCAGCCTATCCCCGCTTCGACGACTTCTGCGCCCTGCGCGCCCGCCTCGACCCCGATGCGGTGTTCGGCAACCGGTTCACCGATGCGCTCTTCGGGGTGCGGGGGTGAGCAAGTGGGAGATGTGAGCAGGGGAGCCTGATCGAACTCGCGCGGCGACGGGGCTGTCCGCGTCCTCGGGGCACTGCTGTGACCAGGAAGGACGCGGCGAGATTCGACGAAAGCCTACTCTGTGTCCGGGCCAGCTGATAGTGTCGGGCGCGGATCACCAGTGAGGTGCCCATGCACCTTCCCTGCGAGCGAACGGAACCGCCGATGTCCGAGTTCGAATCAGCATCACGTCCGAGTGCCGACCCCGGGGCCGGCAGCCCTGAGAAGGAGCGCGGACGCCGCCGCTCGATGCTCGTCGCCGCCTTCGGCACCGTCGTCGAATGGTACGACTTCTCCATCTTCTTCTACGTCGCGACGACGCTGACGAAGGAGTTCTTCGGCGGGCAGGCGGACTCCCTGCTGCTCACCCTCGGCGTCGGCGCGGCCGGATTCCTCTTCCGGCCGCTGGGCGCCATGGTCTTCGGCCACCTCGGCGACCGGGTCGGACGCAAACATGCCCTCGTCGTCTCCGCGGTCCTCATGGCCGTCTCGATGCTCGGCATCGCCGTCATGCCCGACTACAACACGATCGGCATCTGGGCCGGCGTCGGCCTCGTCTTCTTCCGCTGCCTGTCCGGATTCTCCGTCGGCGCCGAGTACACGGGCATCATGGTCTTCCTCATGGAATCGGCGAAGCCGGGCAAGCGGGGAGTCGCCGCGAGCTGGGCGGCGGCGAACAGCGAGGTCGGCGCGCTGCTCGCCGTCGGGTCCGGGGCGCTGCTGGCCAACACGCTCTCAACCGAGGCGATGGAGTCGTGGGGCTGGCGGATCCTCTTCATCCTCGGCGCCCTGCTCGCAGCGCTCATGGTGCCGCTGCGCCGGATGATGGTCGAGACCGACACATTCAAGCGACTCCAGAACGCCGAGAAGACCGACGTCGCACTGCAGCGGTCGCCGCTCATCACCGCGATCCTCGAACAGCCCCGGGCGATCATCGTCGCCTTCCTCATCTCTTCGATCGGATCGGTCAGCTACTTCCTCAACATCACGTACGTGCCCACGTACATCGAAGAGGTCGCGAAGGTGCCGAACTCGGGCTCCTTGGCCCTCGGCACGGTCGCCGCCGTCGTCGCGATCGTCGTCACCCCGTTCTTCGGCGTCGCCTCCGACCGGTTCGGCCGGAAGGTGTCCCTGGCCGGTCTCATGGTCGTCTTCATCTTCACGACGATCCCCGCCTACGTGCTGCTGAGCAACGACTCGGCGGCGATCGCGATCGGCGGCGCGGCGTTCCTCGCGATCCCCGCCGCCGGGTGGAGCGCGGTGGCAGCGGCGATGATCCCTGAGCAGTTCACCGGCACGAGCCGCTTCTCGGGCATGGCGATCGGCTACAACGTCGCCACCGTCCTCTTCGGCGGACTCTCACCGCTCGTGGCCACATGGCTTATGAGTTCGACCGGGCTGACCCTGGCCCCGGCGATCTATGCGACCGTCATCGTCATCGTCGCCGGCGTCCCTGTCCTCTTCCTCGCCCGCAGCATGGGCCGGAAGACCCTCGCCGAGATCGACGAGGACCGCCACCTCGTGCCCGCGTAGGGGCGGCGAGGAGACGGCCTGGTCCTCACACCTCGGCGAACTGGGTTCTGCGCTTGCGGGTGAGCACGGTGAGCGTGCCGAGCACGAGCGCCGAGAGCAGGGCTGCCCCGCCGAAGAGGAGGAAGTTCATCGCCGGCGGCACACCGTTGAGTCCGAGCAGGATGCCCGAGACCTGCGGGGCGAGGACCGCGCCGATCCGGCCCACGCCGAGCGCCCATCCGAGCGCCGTGCCCCGCAGATGCTCGGGATAGTGCGAGGCGATCGCCCCGATGATGAGCGACTGTGTGCCGTGCGTGCCGATGCCGGCGAGGACGAGCGCGACATAGATGGCCACGGTGGCGGTCGTGCCACCCATGAGCGAGACGAGTCCGATGCCCGCCACGGCCGCAGAGACGGTCGCGGTCGGCAGGATCCCGAACCGGTCCCCGGCCCACGCGGTGAGCACGGATCCGACGACCGCGCCGAGGTTGAGGGCCAGGGTGAAGGCGAGTGCCGGTCCGAGGTCGGCGCCGGAGTCGCGCATGATCTTCGGCAGCTGCGTGCCCAGGCCGTACCACGCGAAGAGAGTGAAGAGCGTGGTCAGGGCGAAGAGGATCGAGAAGCTCAGCCACGGCACCCCGAGGATCGTGCGGAAGCCCGCCTTCTCCTGCGAAGGCATTGTCGAGTCGCGGGTCGTCGAGGTCTCCGGGAGGACCTTGAAGGCGATGACGATGACGACGAAGGAGATCGCCGTCACCCAGAACATCGAGCGCCAGCCGAGGGCCGGGATGAGCCAGATGCCGGTGAGCGCGGCGATCGTCCCGCCCAGGGGCACACCCGACATCATCAGGGTCGCCATCGACCCGCGCCACCTCGGCGGGATGAGTTCAGCGGTGAGCGCATTCGCCGAGGGCACGAGGCCGCCGAGCCCGAGCCCGGCGATGAGGCGCAGCGCCCCGAAGGTCGCAGGATTGGGGGCCAGAGCGCAGGCGACGGTGGCGATCGCGAAGACGATCGCGCAGGCGAGGATCGTCCGTCGCCTGCCGAGGGAGTCGGAGAGGCGCCCGGCGACGACGGCGCCGATCATCATCCCAAGGAACGCGAGGGATCCGAGGGTGCCTGCCGACGACGGTGTCAGCCCCCAATCGGTGCCTTCGATGAGTGAGTTCTGCACGGCGCCGTAGACGATGAGGTCGTAGCCGTCCATGACGATCAGCAGCCAGCAGATGACGACAGCTGCCCAGCGGCGCGCTTCGCTGCGCACCGGGGCCTGAGTGGAGAGGGTCTCGGTCATGGGGGAAACCGTAAGGACGATGTGAATCCGATCACGAGATAATTCTGCTCTACGGAATCTGTGCGGGCACCATGAGAACCTGAGAGGCAGAGCGGGGGTCGGCTACCGTAAGGGCATGCCGCAGCACTTCAGCATCGTCAAGCGACCCGACCACGCGATCGAATCCGTCGACAACGCCCTGCTGCTCATCGACCTCCTGCGCCGCCACCCACAGGACGGGGTGCGCGTGGCCGATGTCGCCGCCTACCTCGGCGTCGCTCCCTCGAGCGCGCACCGCCTGCTCTCGACCCTGCTCTACCGCGGATTCGTCACCCGCGGACCCGCCCGTCAGTACCGGCCGGGTCCGGCCCTCGGGGTGGCTGAGACCTCGGGCACCCAATCGGTGCCCGGTCTCGTACTCGAGGTCCTCGCGGCCCTGAGTGCCGAGACCGGGGAGACGGTGTCCCTGGTCCGGCGCCGAGGTGTGAGCGTCGAGTTCCTCACGACCGTCGAATCCCGGCAGCGGCTGCGCGTCGGCGAGCGCACGGGCACGGTGCTGCCGGCACGGCTGACCTCGGGCGGGAAGGCCCTGCTCGCGGCCCTCGACGACGCCTCGATCCGATCGCTCTACGCCGGCGGTCGCACCCCGGCCGAGCGCCTGGGCACCCCGGACCTGATGCGCCTGCTCACGGAGATGGCCGAGGTCCGCCGGGTCGGATACGCACTCAACCTCCGGCAGACTGAGGTCGACATCAGCGCGATCGGCGCTGCCGTGCCTCGGGCCGGAGGACTGCCGCCGCAGGACGCGGTCGCGCTCAGCTCTCCCGCGGTGCGCACCAGGCAGTTGACCTCGGAGGACTCGATCGACCATCTGCGCCGCGCCTGCGCTGAACTCGCACGGATCGCCGCCGACGGCGAGGATCGACCGGCGAAGACGGACGTGCCGGGCGCTGCTGAACGATAGACGATGTCAGGGCGCCTCGGAGAACAGCGTGTCTAGGCGGTCGGAGGATCTCCGTCGGCCTCGCTCGAGGCGGACGCTCGAGGCCTGAGCATCTCGCGCCGCAACTGCACGAAGCCCGCCACGATCATTGCGACCCCGACGGCGATGAAGAGCATGCGCACCCACCAGTCGAGGTCTGCGAACAGCTGATTCGGGAGCACGAAGACGAAGACCGCTCCCAGGAAGTACCAGATCGAAGCCGAGGCCGTCGTGTCTCGTTCCTTCGCGCTCATCGTCATCTCTCCTGCTGCGCCGCTGCGCTGTGGATGCTGTGACTTCGAGCCTAGGGGCGAGTTCGCAGCGTGCGCATCCACCGCTGGGAGGATATCGGCACCCGTCGCGCAGCGGATTTGTGTTCGCCGGCTCTTGCGCGCGACCGTCTCCCCCGCTCCCTCCGCGTGCACCCATCGCTCGCACTCACCGCACCTCAGATTCTGCTGTGCGGAATGTGCTCTCCACGAGCCCGTGTCCGTCGATAGCCTCGGCGCAGATTCGACACACCGGCCGAGGAGGTCCGATGACGCACCCGACACCGACGATGATCAACCCCGACCCGACGCCCGAGGAGGCCGCGGAGCTCGAGTCGATGTATCAGACCATGGCGGGGGAGAACATGATCCCGCTGTGGACGCAGCTCGACGAGCTCATGCCGCAGGTTCCCGCCTCGGCGGCCGTGGCCCACCGCTGGCAGTGGTCGACCCTGCTGCCCCTGGCCCAGCGCGCCGGCGACCTCGTGCCCGTCGGCCGTGGGGGAGAACGACGGGCGATCGCCCTGGCCAACCCCGGCCTCGGCGGGGCCCCCTTCGCCACCCCGACGCTGTGGGCGGCGATCCAATACCTCGGCGGGCATGAGGTCGCCCCCGAACACCGCCACTCGCAGAACGCGTTCCGCTTCGTCGTCGAGGGCGAGGGCGTGTGGACGGTCGTCAACGGCGACCCGGTGCGCATGTCGCGTGGGGACTTCCTGCTCACCCCGGGCTGGAACTTCCACGGCCACCACAACGAGACCGACCAGCCGATGGCGTGGATCGACGGCCTCGACATCCCCTTCGTCCACTACGCCGACACCTCGTTCTTCGAGTTCGGCATCGACCGGGTCACCGACGAATCCACACCCGACATCTCACGTTCGGAACGGCTGTGGGGCCACCCGGGACTGCGGCCGCTCTCGGGCCTGACGAACACCGTGAGCTCACCGATCGGCGCCTACCGGTGGGAGCACACGGATCGCGCGCTGACCGAACAGCTGCGCCTCGAGGACGAAGGCTTCCCGGCCACCGTCGGTCAGGGCCACGCCGCGATCCGCTACGTCAATCCGACGACCGGCGGCGACGTCATGCCCACCATCCGCGCCGAGTTCCACCGGCTCCGTCCCGGCACGAAGACTCCGGTGACCAGGAGCGTCGGCTCCGAGGTCGTCCAGGTCTTCGAAGGCGCCGGCCGCATCCTCGTCGACGACCGCGTCTTCGACGTCGTCAAGGGCGACCTCGTCGTCATGCCCTCATGGTCGGCGGTGAGCATCGAGGCCGACACGCAGCTCGACCTCTTCGCCTTCAACGACCGCCCGATCATCGAAACCCTGAATTTCGCCCGCACCCACGTCGAAGGAGAACTCCGTTGAGACTCGCCACCATCGCCACCCCGTCCGGATCCCGCGCCGCCGTCCAGAACGGCGACGACTACGTCATCGTCGAGGACTTCGCCGACGTCGGAGCGCTGCTCACCGACGAGTACTGGACCCGCACCGCCGCCGAGGCGCTCGCCGCCGCGAGAACGACCGTGCCCGTCGCCGACGCCGAGGAGCTCCAGCTCATCACCCGTCCCGGCAAGATCGTGTGCGTCGGGCTCAACTACCGCAGCCACATCCTCGAGATGGGCCGTGACCTCCCCGCCTACCCGACCCTGTTCGCGAAGTTCGCCGAAACCCTGACCGGCCCGTTCGCCGATGTGCCCTTCGCCCCGGAGGATCCCGAGCTCGACTGGGAGGGCGAACTCGTCGTCGTCATCGGCAGCCGCATCCGCCGGGCGGACGAGGCTGAGGCCGCCGAGGCGATCGCCGGGTACACGATCGCCGACGACATCTCGATGCGCGGCTGGCAGTTCCGGACGAAGGAATGGCTGCAGGGCAAGATGTGGGAGGACTCGACTCCGCTGGGTCCCGTGCTCGCCACCGGGGATGACTTCGACCCCGCCGAGGCGGTGCTCACGACCTCCGTCAACGGCGAGGTCATGCAGCAGCATGCGATCGCCGACCTCGTGTTCTCCCCGGCCCACCTCGTCTCCTACATCTCGACGATGATCACGCTCGAGCCCGGCGACATCATCCTCACCGGTACTCCGGGAGGCGTCGGTCGCGCCCGTGACCCGCAGGTCTACCTCAAGGTCGGCGACGAGGTGAGCGTGTCGATCGACGGCATCGGGCAGATCTCCAACCGCATCGTCGACGCAGGCTGAGCCGATGGTCGCCAGGCACGATCTCACCACTGATCCCCGGCTGCGAGCCGAACTGCTCACCGTTCGCCGAGGCACGGCGTTCTTCGCCCGCAAGCTCGGCGAGCTCTCCGACACAGAGCTCGACGAGCCGAGCCTCCTGCCCGGGTGGTCGAGGCGGCACCTCATCGCCCACGTCGGGTACAACGCCCGTGCGCTCACCCGCCTCGTCCAGTGGGCGAACACCGGCGTCGAGACCCCGATGTACGACTCGCCGGAGGCCCGCGATGCCGAGATCGACTTCGGCGCGACCCTGCCGGCCCGTGCCCTGCGCCACCTCATCGAGCACGCCGCGATCAGCCTCGACGTCGAATGGCGCGACAGCCCCGATGACGCGTGGGAGGCCGTGGTGCGCACCGCGCAGGGCCGTGAGGTGCCGGCCAGGGAGACCGTGTGGATGCGCACCCGCGAGGTGTGGCTCCACGCGATCGATCTGGACAACGGGGCGGGCTTCGGCGACGTCCCCGAACCGGTGCTGGAACGGCTGCTCGCCGACATCACCGGAACGTGGCGGACTCGGGGGACCGATGCGGGCATCCTCGTCACGGTCGACGGCGCCGGCGACTCCGCGGTCGGCGACGACTCTGCCGGCGGCGTCTCGTTCGGAAGCACTTTCGTCGGCGACTCCCTCGGCGGCGCCACCGACGGTGATGCTGTGACCGTCGTCAGCGGCACCCTGCCCGAGCTCGTGCGCTGGGCCTCGGGACGCGGTGATGCCGGGGTGCGGACATCGACGGGTGCTGCCGTCCCCGCACCGAGGTGGTTGTGAGCAGATCCCGCAACTGTTAACGGCGAGGGGCTCACCAGCGGTGATGTGCACCGCAGGTGAGCCCCTCGTGATGTTCCGCCCTGATCCGGTGCGAGCACCGACTCGGCCCGCTACGGCCTCAGACCGGCCGGAGAGCCCTCAGCTCTCCGAGGTCTCCCGCCATGCGGCGACCTCGTCGCGGGCGAGCTGCGCGGCGAGACCGACGTAGCCTGCCGGGGTGAGCGCGGTGAGGCGCTGCGTCTCGTCCTCGGGCAGCCCGAGGCCTGCGACGAACTCCTGCAGATCCGCCTGGTGGATGCGCTTGCCGCGGGTGAGCTCCTTGAGCTTCTCGTACGGGTTCTCCATCCCCGGCACCCCCTGGAGGCCGGCGGCGCGCATGACCGACTGGATCGCCTCGCCGAGGACCTCCCAGTTCGTGTCGAGGTCGTGGGCGAGGGCATCCTCGTTGATCGCGAGCTGACCGAGCCCCTTGACGAGGTTGTTCAGGGCGAGCACCGAATGACCATAGGCGACGCCGATGTTGCGCTGCGAGGTCGAGTCCGTGAGGTCGCGCTGCATGCGCGAGGTCACCAGGGTCGCGGCGAGCGAATCGAGGAGCGCGGAGGAGAGCTCGAGGTTCGCCTCGGCGTTCTCGAAGCGGATCGGGTTGACCTTGTGCGGCATCGTCGAGGACCCGGTGGCACCGGCGACGGGGATCTGCTTGAAGTAGTTCATCGAGATGTAGGTCCACATGTCGGTCGCGAGGTTGTGCGCGATCCGGTTGAACCGGGAGATGTCGGCGAAGAGCTCGGCGTCCCAGTCGTGCGACTCGATCTGCGTGGTCAGCGGGTTGAAGGTCAGTCCAAGGCTGCCCTCGACGAAGGTGCGGGCGATCTGCGGCCAGTCCGCCCCGGGCACCGCGGCCAGGTGCGCGGAATACGTGCCGGTGGCGCCGTTGATCTTGCCGAGGAAGTCGGTCCGGGCGATCCGCTCGTACTGACGGCGCAGCCGGTGGACGAAGACCGCGAGCTCCTTGCCCATCGTCGTCGGCGTCGCCGGCTGACCATGCGTGTGGGCGAGCATGGGGACCTCGGCCAGGGCCTCGGCGGTCTCGGCGAGCGTGTCGATGAGGGCCTTCGCGCGCGGCAGCCACACCGCCTCGGTGGCGCCCTGGATGCCGAGGGCCCACGAGAGGTTGTTGATGTCCTCGGAGGTGCAGCAGAAGTGGACGAGCTCGGAGAGATCGTCCGCACCGATCTCCACTAGTGCGTCCTTGATTGTGTATTCGACGGCCTTGACATCGTGGACCGTGACCGCTTCGTGCGCGGCCAGGGTCGCGATCGTCTCCGCATCGAAGCCTTCGGCGAATGCGCGCAGGCCCGTCACCTCGTCGTCGGTGAGGCGGCGCACGCCCGGGATGACCGAGTTCTGCGCGAGGTGGATGAACCACTCGACCTCGACGCGGATGCGGTTGCGGTTGAGCGCTGCCTCGGAGAGGTGATCGACGAGGTCAGCGGTGTCCTTGCGGTAACGACCGTCGAGCGGTCCGAGAGCGATGGCGGGCGAGACTTCAGCAAGCGAAACGGTCGGCATGCCCTCATTTTCTCACGAGCCCGCACCCACCGGCGCACGGGTGAGCCGAACTCGGGGTCGCCTTCCTGTGGACGGCGCCGGGACTCGCGTGCTGGGACCCTGTGGACGCCCACACGGTATCCACAGGCCGAAAACCGCCTCTGGGCCCGACCGTGATCCCTTCCTAGCGTGGGGGTGACCAGGTGCGATCGGAGAGGAGACCGCGATGATCACCGACGAACTCGCCGCCAGCCGCGACGGATGGAGGCAGAGAGCGAACGAACTGCGGTCGCTGGCGAACGCCGCCCGCCGGATCGAGGGGTGGGACTCCCCGGCGGGACGCCTCCTCGTTGAGCGGCTGGCCTCCTGCGCCGAGGCGATCGGCGTGCTCGCCGACCGTGCCGACGACCTCGCCGAAGCCTACGACCTCCACCTCCAGGTCGTCTCCGTGGGCGGGAGGCTGCAGCTGTGAACGCCTCCGGTGTGCTCGGTGCCCAGTGGATCGTCGTCGACGTCGGACGGATCCTCCGGCTGCCCGACCGACTCCTGCGTCTGTGGCCCCGCGACCTCCTGCCCGCGGCAGCCTGCGACTCGGCACCCGGGCCTGCTGAGGCCTCCGCACCCGCGCCTGCTCCGGACTCAGCACCCCAGCCCGCTCCGGACTCAGCACCCGCCCGATCCGACCGACCGGATCCGGCTGCACGGTCGACGATGACGCGGGCGGCCGCCTCGGCGGGGATCACCGTGACGTCACCGACCGTCCCCGGCCCCGACGGACTTCCCGCCGAGGTGGTCCGACCCCGCGACCTCGACGTCCTCTCCGCGTGGCTGGCCGGATTCGCCGCCGAACTCAACCTCGCCCGGTCGCGGATCACCCTCGTCGTCGGGGCCGCACGGGAGGCCGTCCACCTCGAACTCGCGGTCGGCGAGGGCATGTGCCTGGCGATGCTCGCCCTGCGCGGGGCCGAGCTGGCGGACTTCGCGGGATTCCAGTTCCTCCGCCGCCTCGACCTCCCTGAGGTCGCCGCCGTCTGCGAGGACCTCTCGGACCTCATCGCCGGCGACTGCGTGCTCACGCTCAGCCGCCTCGGCGAGAGCGGGCGACCGGGGATGGAGTTCCTCAACCGGACGTCCGGGACGTGGTCGCGTCCCCTCCTCGAGCGCGACGAGAACGGGATGACCGTCGCGGGCATGGAGGAGATGCCCGACGGCGCGGTGAGGATGCTCATCGCCTCGATGCTCACCCGGCTCACCGTCGCCGAGGCGGTGCGACCATGATCGCGACGCGGTCCCGGGGCGGCGGGGTGGTGAGCATCGACGACCGCATCGATGTCAGCGGCGACGACCTCGAGCGCCTCGGCGCCCGGATCGGGGACCTCACCACCGCGGGACTCGCCGACGACTTCGACCTCGCCACCCTGCTCACCCAGGTGCCCGCCCCGCTCACCGCTCTCCGGCTCGATGCCGCCCGTCTCGAGTACCACGGGCAGCTCGCCCTCGTGATCGCCGAACTCGAAGGGACCGTGCTCGCGATCCGCGCCGCCGCGCTCGCCTACCGGAGCGCGGAGAAGGGAGTGAGCGAGGTCTTCGGCGGACTCCTCGACGGCTTCGGCTGGGTCACCGGTCGCCTCATCGCCATCAGCCTGCCCGTCGTCATCCCCGTCGCCATCGCCGTCGGGGTTCCCGCCTACGCCGGGTGGACGGTCCTCGACGCCACCGGGCTCGACGACGCCGTCGCGAAGCGCTTCGGCATCGACCTCTCCCAGACCGCAGCGCAGCTGAAGGAGGACTTCGTCGCCCTCGTCTTCGAGAACTCCGATGTCACCGGGGCCGTCATCGAACACGTGCTGCCCGGCATGGTCATCGGCTTCATGGGCCTGCCACCGGGTCTGCTCGACGTCGACTCGGACACGAAGCTGTGGCCCCACGATTCGGGTTCGATGACGGCGTGGGTGCTCGCCGCGGCGAACCTCGTCGGACTCCTCACCCCCTCCGAGGTCGAGGTCTGGAAGGCCGAGGGCATCACCCCGGCACATGAGAAGCCGCCGGCCGACGTCGCCGAACTCTACGACCGGGAGGCCGCCCAGCACCGCGGCGTCGATTCCGGACAGGTGCGCATCGAGGAGGTGAGATCCCCCGACGGGACCACCCGCTACATCGTCTACGTGCCCGCGACCACCGACTGGTCGCCCGAACCGGGGGAGAACACCACGGACCTGACGACGAACGTCCAGGGCATGGCCGGCAACGACACGGTCATGCGCGAGATGGTCAGGCAGGCGATCGCCGACGCCGGCATCGGCCCCGACGACGAGGTCATGCTCGTCGGCTACTCGCAGGGCGGGATCACCGCCGGATCGCTCGCCGCCGACCCGGCGTTCCTCGCCGAGGTCAACGTCACCGCCCTCGTCACGGTCGGCGCACCCGTCTCCGACTTCCCCATCGACGAGAGCATCGACGTCCTCTCGATCGAACACGAGCAGGATCTCGTGCCCGACCTCGACGGCAACGAGAACCCCGCGCGGGACAGCTGGTCGACGATCACCGTCGACTACGATCCCGACGAACTCCGGAAGGCGCCGAACCTCGCAGGCAAGTCCGATGCGGAACTCGACGCCATGTTCTCCTCGGCCGGCGACGCCCACTCCTCGGCGGCCTACTCCGCGTCGCTCGGCCTCATGGTCGCAGCCGGGAACCCCGGTCTCAGGAGATTCACGGACAGGAACGCCCGGTTCTTCTCCGGGGAGATCACGCAGACCAGGGACTACCAGGGCAAACGCAAGCGGACCTGACGCGGTCACGGGTGATCAGGGGACTGGCGGAGCCTGCTCACGGACTCCTCGGACGTGCGGTGGTCGGACTCCCAACCACCTCGGCGAGGATCGACAAAGCCCGCCGAAGACCTTTGGCGGATCACGCACAACCCCAGGTCACACCCCTAGGCTGACCACGACCGATGACCTGTCGGAGCCGCAGCGGGCGACGTGTCCGCTCGAGTCTGTCGACACACCGGTCCAGTGGCACGGCGTGAGGCGATTCGGTATCGTTGACATACCTGTGAATCGCATCACTCGAGGGTGAGTCCTCCCATCAGAGGTCCCACCCGCAGCACCCAGTCCGCCACTGGTCACCTCCGGTGGGTCGGACCTTGAACAAAGGAGAACTGAAATGACCTCGAACATTTCAGTAGGATCCGGGACTGCCCACAGTCAGTCCGCGGAGCCTCGGATGATTCAGATGCTCACCGAGGACGGCAACCGTGTCGCCTCGGGCGAGTACGACGCCTTCGCCGCAGAGCTCACCGACGAGGATCTGCGCGGGTTCTACCGGGACATGGTCCTCGTCCGCCGCGTCGATGCGGAGGGCGCAGCACTGCAGCGCCAGGGTCAGCTGGGCCTGTGGGCGCCGATGTTCGGCCAGGAGGCCGCTCAGATCGGCATGGGACGCGCAGCGCGCCCCCAGGATTTCGTCTTCCCCACCTACCGTGAGCACGGCCTCGCCTACACCCGCGGAGTCGAACCCGAAACCCTGCTCGGCATCTTCCGCGGCCAGAACCACGGCGGCTGGGATCCTCAGGACCACCGCTTCCACACGTACACGATCGTCATCGGCTCGCAGACGCTCCACGCCGCCGGCTACGCGATGGGTGTGGCGATGGACGGCGACGTCGGCACCGGCGACCTCGAGCGCGACACCGTGGCCATCGCGTGCTTCGGCGACGGCGCGACCTCGCAGGGCGACGTCTCCGAGGCGCTCACCTTCGCCGGCGCCTTCCACGCACCCGTCCTCTTCTTCTGCCAGAACAACCAGTGGGCGATCTCCGAGCCGACGAACGTCCAGACCCCGGCGCCGCTCTACCGTCGCGGTGAGGGCTTCGGTGTGCCCGGCATCCGCGTCGACGGCAACGACATCATCGCGATGTACGCCGTCGCCCGGGCCAGCCTCGACTCGGTGCGTGCGGGCAACGGCCCGATGCTCATCGAGGCCTACACGTACCGTCGCGGCGCGCACACCACAGCCGATGATCCGACGAAGTACCGTGACCGCGCCGAAGAGGAGATCTGGGCCGACCGCGATCCGATCACGCGTCTGCGCGCCTACCTCGAGAAGCACTCGGACACCGACGAGTCGTTCTTCGCGGAGGTCGACGCCGAAGCCGACACCCTGGCCGCGCGCATCCGCCACAACTGCATGACCATGGAAGATCCCGACGGCGTCGAGATGTTCGCCCATGTCACCTCCGAACCTCACCCTCTCGTCGATGAGGAACGTGCGGAATACCTCGCGTACCAGGCCTCATTCGCCGATGCAGGTGAGGCCTGATGGAGAAACTTCCGCTTTCCAAGGCGATCACAGCCGGTCTGCGCAAGGCCATGGAGGACGACCCGAAGGTCGTCCTCATTGGTGAGGACATCGGCAAGCTCGGCGGCGTCTTCCGCGTCACCGAGGGACTGCAGAAGGACTTCGGCCCGCAGCGTGTCATCGATGCGCCGCTGGCCGAGTCCGGCATCGTCGGCACCTCGATCGGCATGGCGATCCGCGGCTACCGGCCCGTCGTCGAGATCCAGTTCGACGCGTTCATCTTCCCCGCCTACGACCAGATCGTCACCCAGGTCGCGAAGCTCTACAACCGCACCCTGGGCAACGAGCGCATCCCGATGGTCATCCGCGTGCCCTACGGCGGCGGCATCGGCTCACCCGAGCATCACTCGGAGAGCCCGGAGACCGTCTTCGCCCATCATGCCGGTCTGCGGCTCATCAGTCCGTCGAACGCCAACGACGCGTACTGGATGATCCAGGACGCGATCAAGAGCGACGACCCGGTGATGTTCTTCGAACCCAAGCGCCGCTACTGGCAGCGCGGGGACGTCGACACCAGCCGCAGGGACCTGCCGATGCATGATGCGCGCGTCGTCTCCGAGGGCACCGACGTCACTCTCGTCGCCTACGGTCCGCTCATCCCGACCGCGCAGGACGTCGTCGCAGCGGCCGCCGAGGAGGGCAAGAGCGTCGAGCTCATCGACCTCCGCAGCCTCAACCCGATCGACTTCACGACGATCGAGAAGTCGGTGGCGAAGACGGGACGCCTCGTCGTCACGCATGAGGCCCCGACGTTCCTCGGACTCGGTTCGGAGATCGCCGCCCGCATCTCCGAACGCTGCTTCTTCAGCCTCGAGGCCCCGGTCATCCGCGTCGGCGGGTACCACACCCCGTACCCGGGTTCGCGGATGGAAGAGCACTACCTGCCCGACCTCGATCGCATCTTCGACGGTGTCGATCGGGCCCTGGCCTACTGACGTAAGGAGAGCAAGCATGGCAAACGAATTCCCTCTTCCCGACGTCGGCGAAGGCCTCACCGAGGCGGACATCGTGTCCTGGAAGGTCGCCCCCGGCGACGAGGTGACCGTCAACCAGATCCTCGTCGAGATCGAGACCGCGAAGTCCCTCGTCGAACTGCCCAGCCCGCAGGCCGGGACCGTCGGCGCCCTCCTCGTCGAGGAGGGTCAGACCGTCGAGGTCGGCACCCCGATCATCCGCTTCGGTGGTGCCGGTGACTCCGGCGCCGAGGCGGCCGAGACGATGCCTGCCCCCCATGCCGAAACGCAGGCGCCGGCTTCGGAGGGCGCCGATGCCGAAGGCGGAGCCACACTCGTCGGGTACGGCGCGAAGGCCGCCTCGTCGAAGCGCCGCCCCCGCAAGGGCGCGGCCGCGACTCCCGCTGCGGCGCCGGCTGCTGAGCCCGCTGCTGCTCAGGCTGCGGCACCGGCTGCACCGGCTCCGGCTCCGGCGGAGGCCACCTCGGCGAGTGCCGGCGGTACGGGTGCGAAGCCCCTGGCCAAGCCCCCGGTCCGCAAGCTCGCGAAGGACCTCGGCATCGACCTGGCCACGGTCACGGCGACCGGGTCGCGGGGCGAGGTCACTCGCGCCGACGTCCAGGCGGCAGCCGAGGGCACCGCGACGGCTGCGGTTCCTGCTGCCTCCGGGGCGACCGCCTCGGCGGGGGAGTCCGGGGAGCTCGAGGAGCGGATCCCGTTCAAGGGCGTGGTGAAGATGATGGCCAAGGCCATGGTCGACTCCGCGTTCACGATGCCCCACGTCACCGAGTTCCTCGACGTCGACGTCACCGAGACGATGGCGTTCGTCCGGCGGCTCAAGGCATCGAAGGTCCTCGGCGAGGACGTTCGCGTCTCCCCGCTGCTCATCGTCGCGAAGGCCGTCGCGTGGGCCGTGGCCCGCAACCCGCGGATCAACTCCTCGCTCGAGGGCGATGAGATCGTCGTGAAGAAGTACGTCAACCTCGGCATCGCCGCGGCGACCCCGCGTGGGCTCATCGTGCCCAACATCAAGAATGCGCACACGATGGGGCTGACGCAGCTCGCGCAGGGCATCCAGGACCTCACGGCCCTGGCCCGCTCGGGCAAGACCCCGCCGGCCGATCAGGCGGGTGGGACGATCACCGTCACGAACGTCGGCGTGTTCGGCGTCGATGCCGGTACGCCGATCATCAACCCTGGTGAGGCCGCCATCCTCGCGTTCGGGCAGGTGCGGAAGAAGCCGTGGGTCGTCGACGACGAGATCGTCCCGCGCGAGATCACGACCTTGTCGGTGAGCGCCGACCATCGGGTCGTCGACGGTGAGATCATCTCGAAGTTCCTCGCCGACGTCGGCCGTGGCCTCGAGGACCCGAGCGTCCTCCTCGCATGAGCCTGCGCTGAGCACGATCGACTGCTGAGGCCTGACCGCTTCGGCCCGACTGCGCGCCGGATGGGAGACCGTCCGGCGCGCAGTCGCGTTCGGGGCATCCCCATGCAGAACGGCTCGGCCGCCGCTCGCCGCACGACGGCCGCGCCGCGCCGTGCGCCGGCCGCGCCGCGCCGCGCGCCGGAACGGGCGCTCGAGCACAACGTCGCCTCAGCGGCTTGTCCTACACGTGCACGGGTAGGACGAGCGGCTTCGGGGGCGTTGTGTGAAGCCAGAGGTGGTGTGTGCGCTCAGAGGTGGTTTGTGCGGCTTGCGGGTAGCGTGTGCGCTCAGAGGTGGTTTGTGCGCCCGACGTGGTTCATACGCCTGAGGGGCGTTCGCGTGGTCTGCATTCGGACCGGCCGCCCCGCGCCCTACTTGTCGAGATAGGCGCTGTTCTTCTCGGAGTACTCGCCGTCCTTGACCAGCCGCTTGGCAAGGCAGTGGTCGCGATCGAGTCCCCACGCTCGGCACTGTTCGAGCGCAGGCTTGGAGTCCTTGTAGGGCGTATCGACGACGGTCACCCAGTAGTCGCCGGACTTGTACGCCTTCCAGTCACCGCTGTAGATGAGGATCGAGCCCGGGTACTTGACCTGGTTCGCCTTGAACTCGTCGAGGATGTCCTGCGCCGACCACGTCTTCCCATCGGCCTCGATGCCGACCTTCTTCGCACTCACCTGCGTCACCCACTGGCCTTCGAGAGCCGAGGCCTTCGACGCATCCGACTCGACGAAGCCGTCGAGTTCGTCTTCGGGAGAGGATGAGGGGCGGACGAGTTCGTCGCTCGGCGACGGTGCCTGGGAGGTCGCCTCGCCACCGACGTCGACGGGCACGGTGCCCGAATCGGGAGCCAGCCACCGGGCTCCGAAGAACGCGAGCAGCGCGAGGACCGTGAGGATCGCGAGGACGACGACCGTGACCTTGAGACCCGTGCGCTTCGGCCCGACCGCCGGTGCCTGACCCGACTCGGGCCCGCCCGGCCCGACACCGCTGGGACCCGTCCCGTAGCCCCCGCCGTATCCATAGCCCGAGGACCCATAGCCCGAGGCTGAGCTCGACCCGCCGACCGTACCGAAACCACCGGAATCGGTCGACCCAGACGGTCCGCCGCCTCGGCGAGGACCTGAACGACCACCCGAACGGGACCTGGAATCACGCGAGCCTTCGGCCTCGCGCGCGCCCGCGTGGAGGTGATCCTGGAACGGGGAGCTGCCGGCCGGGGCGAAGACGTTGGCCCGGCGGGTCTGCGAGACGGGGAAGTCGCCCGTGTGGCGTTCGATGTACTCGTAGTACGTCGAACGATCGAACTCGGCATCGGCCGGGTTCGCGTCACGATCCGATCCCTGCGGCCGAGCCTGAGCGCCCCGGCCGGATCGATCGGTCGGTTCCCAGTCGTCACTGGTCGCGGGACGGATGCGCGGCCTCGGTGGAACGTCGCTCATCTGCCCTCCAGAGTGCCGGATATGGTGGCAGTCATCTTCTTACCTTGGCACGAGTTCGGTGGGTCTTCAACACGGTTCGCACGCGCTGGCGAGCCTTACACCTGCAGTGATCGCCGGGGCGGCCCTTCCCTGAGAACGCCGCCGTCGACCCAGCGGGCTCGGCAGCAGCGGTCGGCCGATCCGCAGGGATCCCGCGCGATCCGCGCCGATCCGGGCGACACGCCTACCGGCAGGTAGTTGAAAGGCGGATCTCCCGCCGAGGCGGACCTGGTGCGGCCGTCTCCCCACCTGGGCCGGGGGCCGCGGAGGGTGTGAATTTGCCCAGAAGGCCCGACTCTCTCTAGACTGGATGTCTGTTGTGTCGTGACAGATCGGTCCTCGATCGATCGGCCGCGACCGACATGGTGCTCACCCACCGCTGCACTCCAGCTTCGGCCATCTCTCACAGGCTACGGCTTCAGCGCTGGTGAGACATCTCGCCCGAACGGGCATACCTGTTTCGGCGTACACAATTTCCATTGCGAACGCCGCGTGCACGGGTGCACAGCCGTCTCCGACCGGACCGCAGTCTGCGACCGAGAAGGCGCCTGCCCTGCACAGCAGCATCGCATGAATTTGTTGATGTCTTCCGACATCGGCGCAAGCGAACGAGCTTGTTTCGAGAGTCGGTAACTTGTGAACTGGAGGAGAGTCATGGCAGCAACCTGCCAAGTCACCGGGGCCGTTCCCGGTTTCGGACACAATGTGTCCCACTCGAAGCGCCGCACCAAGCGCCGCTTCAACCCGAACATTCAGACGAAGCGCTACTACGTGCCGTCGCTGCGCCGCAACGTCACCCTCAATGTGTCCGCCAAGGGCATCAAGGTCATCGACGTCCGCGGGATCGACGCCGTCGTCACCGAACTCATTGCCAAGGGAGTGAAGCTCTGATGGCGAAGACCCAAGACGTTCGTCCGATCATCAAGCTCAAGTCGACTGCCGGCACCGGGTACACCTACGTGACCCGCAAGAACCGCCGCAACAACCCGGACCGCATCGTGCTCAAGAAGTACGATCCCGTCATCCGCAAGCACGTCGATTTCCGAGAGGAGCGCTGAGCCCACATGGCTAAGAAGTCCAAGATCGCCCGCGACAAGCAGCGTCGCGTCATTGTCGAACGCTACGCCGAGCGCCGTGCGGCCCTCAAGCGTCAGCTCACCCACCCCGACAGCACGGACGAGCAGCGTGAAGAAGCACGCCTCGGCCTGCAGAAGCTTCCCCGCGATGCCTCGCCTGTGCGCGTGCGCAATCGTGACCAGGTCGACGGTCGCCCCCGCGGCTACCTGCGCAAGTTCGGACTCTCGCGTGTCCGCTTCCGCGAAATGGCGCATGACGGCGAGTTGCCCGGCATCACCAAGTCGAGCTGGTAATCTCTAGGGAGTTCGTTATCGGAAAACGGACCGGTAACTGACCGACTTGTCCTAAGGAGGACACTTTTATGGCTAAGAACCGCAGTGAGCTCGTTGCAGAAGTTGCCGAGAAGTCCGGCCTGACCCAGAAGCAGGTCTCGGATGTTCTCGACGGTGTCTTCGACGTCTTCTCCGATGTCGTCGGCAAGGGCGAGAAGCTCACCATCCCCGGCTGGCTCTCCGTCGAGCGCACCGAGCGTGCCGCTCGCAAGGGTCGCAACCCGCAGACCGGTGAAGAGATCGAGATCAAGGCCGGCTACTCCGTGAAGCTGTCCGCTGGTTCGAAGCTCAAGGCTGCCGCTGGCACCCCGAAGTGACCTTCGCGCTCAAGCGCGAGATGACCCGGACCGAATGGTCCGGGTCATCTGCTTTTCCGGGGTAATCTGCACCACCTCGGCGGGCACGAGTTCGCGCCCGGCGACCCCGGGACGATATTCTGAACCCATGCATGAATCGGCAGGCGGACATCTGTGACCTCTCACGACAACGAGCCGATCATCCGATTCACCGCTCGCGCAGCCATCCCGATCCTCGCCCTCCTCGGCTTCGGCGCCGGACTCGTCGCGATGCTCTACACGGGAGCCGCGGAACCGACGGTCATCAATGACCCCGGCGCGATCGTCCGCTTCGGACTGCCCGCCGCGAAGATGGTGTTCAACCTCGCGATGAGCCTCACCATCGGCGCTCTCCTCTTCGCCCTCCTCATCCTTCCTCGCACGCAGGGACGCGTGCGCACGAAGAAGGGCCAGAAGGCCCCGAAGGACGACGAGACGCCCTTCGACGCCCTGTGGGAGAAGTCGCTCAAGATCGCCGAGGCCGCCTCGGTGGCGTGGACCGTCTCGGCCGTGGCCGTGCTCCTCTTCACCTTCGTCTCCACGGTCGGCGCGCAGGCCTACCTCAACTTCTCCAACCAGCTCGGCGTCTTCCTCACCCAGATCGCCTTCGGCCAGTACTGGGCACTCATCGTCGTCCTCATCGCCGTCGCCTCGACCCTGTGCTTCGGGTCCCGCTCCTATCTCGGACTCGCCTTCGCCGCCCTGCTCTCGATCGGCGTGATGATCCCGCTCGCCCTCATGGGCCACTCCGCCTCGGCGACCGGTCACACGCAGGCCGTCAACAGCATCGGCCTCCACCTCTTCGGTGTCTGCCTGTGGCTCGGCGGGCTCACGGTCATCGCGCTGCTCGGTGCGAAGCTCGCGAAGTCCCCGGAGCTGTCGACGTTCATCTCCCGCTACTCCGCGATCGCCCTCTTCTCCTTCGTCGTCGTCGCCTACTCCGGTGTCGTCAACTCGATGCTGCGGGTGGAGAACCTCGACGACCTCATGACCCCCTACGGGCAGGTCATCATCGCGAAGTCGTTCGCGACGATCCTGCTCGGACTCATCGGCTTCTGGCATCGTCGGTTCGTCATCGCCCGCCTCGGTCGGGCCGCCTCGGCGACGGTCGAGTTCTGGCGCCTCATCCTCGTCGAATTCGTCATCTTCGGCGCGACCATGGGCCTGGCCGTGGCTCTGTCGCGCTCGCAGCCGCCCGTGTCCCAGGAACCCGTGGGCAATCCGACGCCCTCGGAGATCCTCACCGGCGAGCAGCTGCCGCCACCGCCGAACTTCTCCCGCTTCTTCTCCGAATGGTCCGTCGACCCCCTCTGGGTCGTCGTCTCCGTGGGCCTGACGATCGCCTACGTCGCAGGCTTCATCCACCTGCGCCGCCGCGGCGACACGTGGTCGGTCTTCCGCCTCGTCAGCTGGATCATCGGCATGATCGGGCTCCTCTACGTCACCTCCGGCGGCGTGCAGGTCTACGGCGAGGTCTCGTTCTCCGCGCACATGATCCAGCACATGA
Organism: Brevibacterium ammoniilyticum; assembly: GCF_038429965.1. Taxonomy (NCBI): domain Bacteria; kingdom Bacillati; phylum Actinomycetota; class Actinomycetes; order Micrococcales; family Brevibacteriaceae; genus Brevibacterium; species Brevibacterium ammoniilyticum. The sequence continues at coordinate 49,653 of NZ_BAABNP010000006.1, read as the reverse complement.
TGCTCGTCATGGTCGTGCCGATCCCCATGGTCCTCGGCGCCCCCATCACCCTGCTCATGCGCGCGACCACGGCCCGCACCGACGGCTCCCGGGGCATCCGCGAATGGGTGCTGTGGCTCGTCCACACCCCGTACATGCGGTTCCTCGCCAACCCGATCGTCGCGAGCGTCAACTTCGCCGGTTCCCTCGTCGTCTTCTACTACGCGGGCCTGATGAAGTACGCCCTCGAATGGCACATCGGGCACGAGCTCATGCTCGTCCACTTCCTCGGCGCCGGCTACCTCTTCGCCCAGGCCCTCATCGGCATCGACCCCGGCGTCAAACGGTTCCCGTACCCGCTGCGCCTGCTCATGCTGCTCATCACGATGGCCTTCCACGCGTTCTTCGGCATCTCTCTGCTCAGCTCCGAGGTCCTCATCGAAGGCGACTGGTTCGGCAATATGGGCACCGACTGGGGCTACACGGCGATCGAGGACCAGCAGCGCGGTGGTGCGATCGCGTGGGGCATCGGCGAGATCCCGACCCTGTTCCTTGCGATCATGGTCGCCTTCCAGTGGTCGAAGTCCTCGGACCGCGAGGCGAAGCGCGTCGACCGTCGTGAGGCCCGCACCGGCGATGCTGAGCTGCGCGCGTACAACGACATGCTCTCGCAGATGGCCGAACGCGACGCCAACGCCGGCCCCCGCCGAGGCTGACGCCAGGATCCAGCCGCACCGCGGTCGACTCAAGCCCGCCACCGTCGGCCCCCGCCGAGGCTGAACTCCGGTCCCAGCGGCAGCGACCTGCCCGCGTCGGGGACACCGGATCCGGGCGACCGCCTCGGCGACCCACTCATCACGCACACATGATGTGCGCGAATGTGCACGCCGAATTCCCGAATTCTCACCCTGTTGCGCCCCAATCGCCGATGTGATGGCGCACACTGTTTCTTGAGCATCATTCACCGCAGCGGTGGATGTCGGCGCGGCTGGCCGCGGCAGAGACCTCATCGTCGAGGTCGCCGCCGCTGCCGGATCGCCGCCTTTGCCGCCACAGCAGAACGGTCTGCCCGCTCAATGGGGACGCGGATCGTGGAAACCAAGGAGAGTCATGAGTGCACAGAGCAATGCGGAGAGGAAGTCGATCCGAGCGCAGCTGCGCAAGGTCGTCGCCGCCTCGATGGCGGGCACCGTCGTCGAATGGTACGAGTTCTTCCTCTACGGGTCGGCGGCGACCCTGGTGTTCAACTTCATCCTGTTCCCGCCGTCGGACAACCCGCTGACGCCGATCCTGCTCGGCTTCGCCACCTACGCCGTCGGCTTCATCGCCCGCCCCATCGGCGGCATCGTCTTCGGCCACTACGGTGACAAGTTCGGGCGCAAGAAGCTCCTTCAGCTCTCGATCATCCTCGTCGGCGCGGCGACCTTCCTCATGGGCTGCCTGCCGACCTTCGACCAGATCGGCTACCTCGCCCCGATCCTCCTCGTCCTCCTGCGCATCGTCCAGGGCTTCGCGGTCGGCGGCGAATGGGGCGGCGCGGTCCTGCTGGTCGCCGAGCACTCACCGGACAAGGAACGCGGCTTCTGGTCCTCGTGGCCGCAGTCGGGTGTGCCGCTGGGCAACCTGCTCGCCACCGGTGTCCTCTTCGTCCTCACCTCGACCCTGTCCGAAGAGGCCTTCCTCTCGTGGGGCTGGAGGGTCGCGTTCTGGCTCTCGGCGGTCATCGTCCTCATCGGCTACTACATCCGCACCCGCGTCTCCGATGCCCCGATCTTCGAGAAGATCCAGGCCGAGGAGATCGAAGAGGGTGTCGACTACGGCGTCAAGGCCGTATTCAAGCGCTACCCGCGCGAGGTCTTCACCGCCATGGGCCTGCGGCTCGTGGAGAACATCCACTACTACCTCGTGGTGACGTTCTCGATCACCTACCTCGCGGTCGCCGTCGGCATCGAAGCCAGCGAGATCCTCGGCCTCCTGCTCGGGGCGCATGCGATCCACGCCCTGCTCGTGCCGATGATCGGCGCCCTCGGCGACCGGATCGGACGGAAGCCGCCGTACGCGATCGGCATCATCCTCACCGCCTCCTGGGGCTTCTTCGCCTTCCCGATGTACGACACCGGCAAGCCCGGGCTCATCTTCCTCGCCCTGCTGCTGGGCCTCGTCTTCCACGGGTTCATGTACGCCGGCCAACCGGCGATCATGGCCGAGATGTTCCCGACCCGCATGCGCAACTCGGGCGTCTCGACCGGCTACCAGGTCACCGCGATCGTCGCCGGCTCCTTCGCCCCGATCATCGCCACGGCCCTGCTCGACCAGTTCGGCTCCTCGGTGCCGATCGCGATCTACCTCGCCGTGGCCGCGCTCATCTCCCTCGTCGCGCTCATCTACACCCGCGAGACGAAGGGCATCGACCTCCACTCGCTCGACGCGAAGGACAAGGAGCGCCGCCTGGCCGGCAAGCGCTGAGATTCCTCGGACCGCTGCCTCGCCGAGGTGGGGCAGCGGTCCGCGTGCCACCTCGCCGAGGCGGGGCGGAGTCGGTCGCGACTGCCGCACCTCGGCGGGGAGCAGCACACCACACTCACACAAGGAGGACGGACCATGGTCGATCTCTCAGGCAAGCGCGCGCTCGTCACCGGTGGGGCCTCAGGGCTCGGCAAGGCGATGTGCGAGACCTTCGCCGCGGCGGGGGCGAGCGTCACCGTCGCCGACGTCGATGCGCAGGCGGCCGACGCCGTCGCGACGGCCGTCGGCGGTGAGGCGTGGGCCGTCAACCTCGCCGACACCTCGGCGCTCGACGGGATCGACCTCGACGTCGACATCCTCGTCAACAATGCCGGCATCCAGCGGATCTACCCGATCCCGGAGTTCCCGCTCGCCGACTGGCGGCTCATCATGACCCTCATGCTCGAGGCGCCGTTCGTGCTCACGAAGGCCGCGCTGCCGGGCATGTACGCGAAGGGCTGGGGGAGGATCATCAACCTCTCCTCGGTGCACGGTCTGCGCGCTTCCCCGAACAAATCGGCGTACGTCGCGGCCAAGCACGGGCTCATGGGGCTGACGAAGACGACGGCGCTCGAGGCGGGACCGTACGGGGTGACGTGCAATGCGATCAACCCCGGCTACGTGCTCACGCCCCTGGTCAAGGGGCAGATCGCGGATCAGGCGCGGACGAACGGGATCAGCGAGGACGAGGTGCTCGAGAAGGTCTTCCTCGGCCACTCGGCGGTGCCGAAGCTCGCCGAACCCGAGGACATCGCCCAGCTCGCACTCTTCCTCGCCAGTGATGCCGCCGCCGTCGTCACGGGGGCCGCGCACAGCGTCGACGGAGGCTGGACCGCAGCCTGAGCCGCTCAACAATGCTCCGCACGAGCAACCCTCCGGGCGCAGCGCAACCCTCCGGGCGTCGCTGCCTCCAGTCGAGCAACCTTCCGGGCGCTCAGCAACTCTGCGCCGGGTTGCCCAGCGACCGGAAGGTGGCTGAGAGTGAGCGCCCGCGCGGCCTAGAGCACTTCGAGGACGCTGCGGACGCCCGCATTGCGCAGCGCCTCGTGACGGACGGCAGCCCAGTAGGAGACGCGCTTGGAGAAGAGGTCCGGCAGCACCTGGACGAGACTCGGGTCGTCACGGGCGAGGAAGTCGGGCAGGATGCCGATGCCCACCCCGTTCGCCGTGGCCCGGGCATGTGCGTGCACCGAGTTCGAACGGAAGAACCCCTTGCCTGTGGGGATCTCCGATGAGGCCTCGTCGAGGTCGTCGACCTGGAGTGAGTTCTCGATGTAGTAGACGATGCGGTGTTCGGCGAGGTCGTCGAGGGTGACCGGCACCGGATGCGTGCGCAGATAGTCCTGCGAGGCGTAGAGCTGGAGCCGGTAGTCGCGGATGCGCTTGGCGACGCTGCGCGGGGAGTCCGGACGGCCGACGACGACCTCGATGTCGACACCCGACCGGTACTGGCGGGCTCGCTGTGTGGCCGTGATGAGTTCGATCTGCAGACCCGGGTGGCTCTTCTGCAGGTCCGTGAGCGCCGGGACCGCGTATTCGAGGGCGAAGGCCTGCGGGCAGGCGATGCGGATCGTGCCCGAGAGCGCCGAGGTCTCCGGGGCGTCGATGCGCCCGAGCGCCGACTCGATGTCCTCGGCGATCGGCAGCAGCTGTCGACCGGCCGTGCTCAGCTCCCAGCCGTCGGGGGAGGCGACGAGGACCCGCTGACCGTAGGCCTTCTCCAGGGCGGCGATGCGCCGTGACACCGTCGTGTGGTTGAGTCCGAGACTGTGCGCGGCCGCCGTGAACTTCCCCAGGCGCGCGACGGCGAGCAGCGTGAGCAGATCCTCGGGTGAGATCTGCCTGCCGGAACCGAGCGGTGCATGTGCGGCCATAGTCTGCTCATTCTATCTGCGTGCATGCACACTGCGGGTGCGGAAGAGGTGCCCGACCCGGCGGATCCCCGAGTGCCCGGCTGGCGTAATGTGAAGGGGAACACACGAGAACTCGATGCGAGGAGGCATACGATGGCGACGATCGGATGGATCGGCCTGGGCAATATGGGACGGCCGATGACAGCGAACCTGGTCAAGGCCGGACACACCGTCAAGGGATTCGATGTGGTCCCCGAGGCCGTGACCGCGGCAGCGGAGGCAGGTGTGACCCCGGTGGGTTCGATCGCCGAGGCGGTCACCGACGTCGACATCGTCTTCACGATGCTGCCCAAGGGCGAACACGCCCGCACCGTCTACCTCGCCCCCGACGGGGTGCTCGCGAGCGCCGATCCCTCGACCCTCCTCGTCGACTCCTCGACGATCGACTTCGACTCGGCTCGCGCCCTGCACGAAGAGGCGAAGGCCGCCGGGTTCCGCTTCGTCGACGGACCCGTCTCCGGCGGAGTCACCGGCGCCCAGGCCGGGACCCTGACGTTCATGCTCGGCGGCTCCGATGCCGATGTCGCCGAGGCGAAGGCCTTCATCGAGCCGATGGCCGGCAACATCTTCCACGCCGGCGGTGACGCCGCAGGTCAGGCCGCGAAGATCGTCAACAACATGATGCTCGCGATCAGCCTCGAAGGCGTCGTCGAAGGCGCCGTGCTCGCGCAGCGCTTCGGCCTCGACCCGAAGGCGTTCTACGACATCGCGAAGGTCTCCTCCGGCGATTCGTGGCCGCTGCGCACGTGGTACCCGGTGCCGGGCGTCACGGAGACCGCGGCCTCGAACAACGACTTCCGGCCCGGATTCGCCACGGCGCTCATGCACAAGGACGTCGGACTCGCGCTCGCCGGAGCCGAATCGCAGGGCGTCGACCTGCCCGCGGCCTCGCTCGTCTACGCGCAGCTGCAGAAGCTCGTCGACGAAGGGCTCGAGGGACTCGACACGACCGCGATCATCCGGAACATCGACCCCGAGGCCGCAGGCCTGCCCAAGGACGCCTGAGTCCCCAGCCGGCAGGCCAGGCGCCGCAGCCGGCAGCCCTGAGGATTCTGCGCCCCTTCGCGGGTGATCTCGACGCCGAGATCACCCGCGAAGGGGCGCACAGTCGTCTCATGATGGGCGCAGACCGGCACGCAGGCGTCGACCGACCTCATGCGAGACTGGAGACATGAGTTCGCCCGACGTTCTGACACCTGAAGAAGCCGCCGACATCCGCTCCCGCCTCGACGAGGTGGCAGGCCGCACCGCTGCCGCCGCCGAGGCGAGCGGCCGGTCCGCGGACGAGGTGAGCATCCTGCTCGCGACGAAGACGCAACCGGCGGAGAAGATCCGCGTGGCCATCGAGCACGGCTTCGACCTCATCGGGGAGAACAAGGTCCAGGAGCTCGTCGCGAAGGCCGAGGACCTCGCCGACCTGCCCCACGAGGCGCACCTCATCGGCCCCCTGCAGAAGAACAAGGTCAACCACACGCTCCGGCATGCCCAGTGCATCCAGTCCGTCGACAACCTCGAGCTTGCCGAGAAGATCGCCAACCGCCTCGACGTCCTCGACTCCACGATCGACGTCTTCGTCCAGGTCAACACGTCCCGCGAGGACTCGAAGTCCGGGGTCGCCCCGGAGGACGCCGAGGCGCTCGTCGAGTCCGTGCGCCGTCTTGATCGCCTGCGCCTGCGGGGTCTGATGACGATCGGCCTGCCCGGCAGCACGCCCGAGGAGATCCGCCCGAGCTACGCCGACCTCCGCGAACTCAGCGCCCGCCTCCGCGAATCCGGGGTGCTTCCGGAGGAGGCCACCGAGCTGTCGATGGGCATGAGCAGCGACTTCGAACTCGCGATCGCCGAAGGCGCGACGATGGTGCGCATCGGCTCGAGCGTCTTCGGCGCCCGCGATTACACGTGAGCCTGGTGCCCGCGACTGCACATAGACCGGCGACGGCGATGCGGCACCCGCTCCGCTCCGCCTGCGACCTCACCCCGTGCCCACTGCGTCCCAGGATGACAGCCGCCCTGCCGCCTCGGCGGGGGATCTGAGACGATGGGGAGATGAACGTCAGCCCGCAGAGCTCCCCGGCCACCGCTGAGGACACCGCACCCACCGCCGAGGACCCCACGGCGAAGAACACCCCTGACACGCCTCGCACACGGGAACCCAAGGTGCGCGCCCCCGAACTCCTCGGGCGCCGGTGGATGAACTCCGGCGGCAAGGAACTCAGCCTCGCCGACCTGCGCGGCAAGGTCGTCCTGCTCGACTTCTGGACGTTCTGCTGCATCAACTGCCTCCACGTCCTCGACGAACTGCGCCCGCTCGAGGAGAAGTACTCCGGCGAGCTTGTCATCATCGGCGTCCACTCGCCGAAGTTCGAGTTCGAACGCACCGTCGAGGCCGTCGACCAGGCCGTCGAACGCTACCAGGTCGAACACCTCGTCCTCGACGACCCCGACCTCATCACGTGGCAGGCCTACACGGCCCGCGCATGGCCGACCCTGGCCGTCATCGACCCCGAAGGCTACCTCGTCGCCACCCTCTCCGGTGAGGGCCACGGTGCCGGTCTCGGGGAGATCATCGAAGGCCTCATCGCCGAACACTCCGCGAAGGGCACTCTCCATTCCGGCGACGGCCCCTACGTGCCCCCGCCGGCCCCGGAGACCGAACTCTTCTACCCCGGCAAGGTCACGGTCCTGCCCTCGGGCAACCTCCTCGTCGCCGACTCCGGCCACCACAGCCTCGTCGAATACGATCCCGACGCCCAGACCGTGCTCCGCCGCATCGGCACCGGGGAGCGGGGCCTCACCGACGGCGACTTCGACACCGCCGAGTTCAGCGAGCCCGGCGGCATCACCGTCCTGCCCGACGACCTCGCCGCCCAGGTCGGCTACCACCTCGTCGTCGCCGACACCGTCAACCACGTCCTCCGCGGGATCAACCTGACGACGGAGACGGTGACGACGATCGCCGGCACCGGTGAGCAGCACATGGTCGGGGCGATCGACAACGTCCGCGGCACGCACGGCGCGCTCGGCCGCTATGACGGCCCCACCCTCGACGTCAAGCTCTCCTCCCCGTGGGACGTCCTCTTCGTCCCCTCCACCGCCGAGGTGGTCGTCGCGATGGCCGGCAACCACACCGTCTGGTCGTTCGACCCCGTCACCGGCAGCATCCGCCTGCTCTCGGGGACGATGAACGAAGGACTCGTCGACGGCGACGGAGAGACCGCGTGGTTCGCGCAGTCCTCGGGCCTCGACCTCCAGCCCGACGGCACGGTCATCGTCGCCGATTCGGAGACCTCGGCGATCCGCCGACTCGACCCGGCCACGGGTGAGGCGAGCACGCTCGTCGGCGTCGGCCTCTTCGACTTCGGGTTCCGGGACGGTCCGGCCGCCGAGGCGAGGCTCCAGCATCCGCTGGGCGTGCGCACCCTGCCCGACGGCACGCTCGCGATCGCCGATACGTACAACGGGGCGATCCGCCGCTTCGACCCGGTGACGAACGAGGTCTCGACCCTGGCTCGCGGTCTGCGCGAGCCCTCCGACATCCTCGTCGTCGGGGACGAGGGCGACGCCGCACTCCTCGTCGTCGAATCCGCTGCGCACTCGCTCACCCGGGTGACCCTGCCCAAGGATGCCCAGCGTGTCGACGAAGGCGCGCAGACCAGCCACCGTCCCTCGACCGAACTCGCCGCAGGGCCGGTGTCCATCAGCGTGAGCTTCACCGTCCCCGCCGGTCAGAAGCTCGATGACCGGTGGGGTGATCCGACGTACCTCCAGGTGTCGTCGACGCCGCCCGAGCTCATCGTCTCCGGGTCCGGCGGGGCAGAGGGGCTGAGTCGGGACATCGTCATCGACCCTGCATTCACCTCGGGCGTTCTCCACGTCACGGCCCGCGCGGCCGCGTGCGACGGCGAACCGGGCGGAGAGATCCCGCTCCACGCCGCGTGCCATCTCTACCAGCAGGACTGGGGGATCCCGCTCGACCTCACCGCGGCGGGCCCGTCGGCCCTCGACCTCGACCTCCGCGGCGCCTGAGCGAACAAATCGCACCAGACCCGACGGCCTCGTCACATAATCGAGACTTCGCCGAGGCGGCGCGGTTCGACGCGCACCTTCGAGGCCTTGACGACGACCGACCCGCCGAGGACGAACGAGAGCGTCTCGTCGAGGTTCTGCTCGTCGGCGGTGACGATGTCGCGGTAGCGGCCCTTGATCCGCACCTCGGCGGTCGCCGGAGTGAGCTCGAGGTCGCCGCCGGAGGCCGTGAGGCTGATCTTCGGTTCGCGCACGATCGACCATTCGACGTCGCCGAGGATCTCGTTGTCCGTCTCGTAGCCGAACACGCAGCCGGAGGGCATGAGCGTCTTCGACTTCACGCAGTTCTTCAGATGCTCGTCGACCTGCTTCGCGACGGCCTCCTGCAGCTTCGCGGTGGGCTCCGGCGAGAGCGTGACGGTGGGGGAGTCGCCGGGACCGGTCACCTCGGCGCGCTCCGACTTCGACTTGAGGAACGACGCGTCGAACCCGACGAGGTAGGTCGCGGGGAAGAGCACGGGGACCTCACCGGCGGCCACGCTGAAGCCGTTGACGGTGGCCGTCGAGGACCCCGAGACGTCGAGGTCGAGGGTGGGCCACGCCTTCTGCTCGATCGCCCACCGGTCGAAGAGGCCGGCGGCGGCAGGGAGCCTCACGAGGGTGAGGTCGATGCTGCGGGTCTGCGAGGACAGCACATAGGACAGCCGGACCGTTGCGCGGTCGCCCTCGGTCGACAGCGTCTCGGCGGAGGCCTCGCGGGGCAGGTCCGGGGACGCGGAGAGCACGTCCTGGTTGAGTGCGAGCGTCGATCCCGGGGTGGGGGAGGAGAGGTAGGAGAAGGCGCGTTCGGCGTTGCCCGCCTCGATCGCGGACATGTACGCCTCGACCGTGCGCGCCGGCGTGTAGACCGTGACGTTGAGCAGGGGCACCGAGGCGACGGTGAGGACGATGACGACGAGAGCCGAGATGAGGAGTGCGCGGGGCGGTCGCATGGCCTCTCCTGTTCGGCTCGGGGATGACTCGGCCGGGGGTCAGGGCGGCCGAGTGCCGAAACGGCGCACGCCGGTTCGGTTGGGATGACGAATCCAGTTTAGTGGACAGCGGGCCTGTCGGACTCACGCGTGCGCGCCGAGGCGGTCACAGTGTCGCGGTGTGCCGACCGCATTGTCCCGCCGAGGTGGTCGCAGTCGCGGCGTGGCGGCCGCAGTCGCGCAGTCGCGGCCGCGGTCACTCGACCGAGTACGCCCGCAGCGCAGAGGTGTCGACGTCGACGAAGACATGCGTGCCCACCTTGACGTTGCGTCGCAGCGCGGGCAGATCTTCGCCGAGGCCGGGGTGGAGGATGCCGTATCCCGTGCCGACCCCCGCACCGTCCGCCTCCGTATCCGCGGTGCTGTCGCCCCCGCCCCCGCCGAGATGCGCGAGATCGGCGAGGTCGACGTCGAGTGCCAGCCCCATCTCCGTGTCGACGGGGGAGAGCTTCGCCTGGATGGCCGATCCGCGGTCGCGCAGGCCCACGACGATCGCCTCGAACACCGCCGCCGAGGTGAAGGCGGGGTCGTGTTCGTCGAGTGAGACCACGGCGCTGCGCCAGGGCAGCGTGACGAAGACCTTGCCGTCGAATTCGGTGCGTGCCCGCACCGCGGAATGTCCGATCGACAGCCAGCCCTTGCGGGCGAGACCGGACCAGATGTTGACCCCGGTGAGTTCGGCGGGCAGCGACCCGCGGGGCTCGGTGACCACGGAGGCGAGAGAGCCGAAGGCGACGAGTTCGCCCTTCTCGACGTCGGCGACACCCGCCTCGGCGATGATGAAGTCCGTCAGGGTCGTCGAACTGAGGACGATGCCGCGGTCGTCGGCGGCGGCGAGGTCGGCGAGGCGGGCGCGCAGACCGGTGCGGACGTGACCGGGAACCCCGGCGAATGGGTCGATGAACGTCAGCCACTCCGACCCGGTCGCCCAGGCCGCGGCGAGGACGAGCTTGGCCCGCGTCGCCGCATCGAGGTCGCCGATGCGCTCACGCAGCACGGTGGGTTCGAGACCGAATCTGCTCAGCGCCGCCGCTGATGCCGCCTCCCCGGGATCGGCATCGGCGGCGCGCAGGTACGACCGCATCCATCTGCGCACACGCAGACGACCCGACCGGAAGCCGGTCGGGAACTGTGGGGGTGGAGCGACGCCGGGCTGGGCTGCCGCGGACAGCACCACCTCAGTGGTGCTGTCCGCGCTGCCCATGAGACCGAGAACCGTCCCAGCTCGAAGACGACCGAGGTCGATCGGGCGTCCGCCGAGGTGCAGCCCCGCCAGGGACAGTTCTCTGCTCAACGGATCGTCAGAACTCCGCGGGATCGTCGGCGGCCGCGTTGGCCCGGCGACGGGTGATGACCACGGCTGCCGCGCCGACGACGAGGAGGCCCGCGCCGAGCGCGAGTCCGGTCATCTCGGCACCGGTGCGCGGCAGGTCTCCCGACGCCGCGCTGCCGCCGTTGTCTCCGCTGCCGCTGCCGCTGCCCTCGCTGACGGAGGTGCCGTTGGTGACGACGGTGAAGCTGCCGCCCTGCGGCTTGTCGAAGCTCTCGGCCTGGACACGGACGTTGTACGTGCCGAGCACGGCCTTGACCTTGGCCTGGACGCCGAAGGTCGCCTTGCCTTCGGAGTCGGCGTCCTTGGTCATCGTGTAGCGGTCGACCTTGCCCTGTGCGTGCTCGACGACGATCGTGATCTTCTCGCCGGGCTGAGCGCCGGTGACGCCGAGCTTGACTCCCTTGTTGAGGAAGTCCTCCGAGCTGATCTCGGTCGGGTCGATGATGAGCGACTGCGCTGCCGCAGCAGGCTTCTTCTCATCCGTACCCGGGCTGACGGGAGCGGTGGTCTCGCCGGTCTTGGTCTCCGACGGAGTCGGAGCAGGCGTCGTCGACTCCGACGGGCTCTGCGTGGGCGTCTCGGACTCGGTCGGGGTCTCGGTCGCGGTCTCCGTCGGCTCCGGAGTCTGAGTCTCCTTGGGAGCGGTGGTCGGCTTCTGCGACTCGGTCGGGGAGGGCTTGGCCGTCTCGGTCGGCTTGGGCGCCGTGGTCGACGGTGCCGGTTCCTCGGTCTTCGTCTCCGTCGGGCTCGGCTTCGCGGTTTCGGTCGGCTTGGCCGTCTCCGTGGGCTTCGCAGTCTCCGACGGGGTGGGCGCCGTGGTCGACGGGGCCGGCGCGGTCGGGCGCTCGCACGTGGAGCCCTTGCCCGAATCGTCCTTGTCCGCGTCCTTCGCGACGACCTCGAAGGTCACCTTCGAGGAGTCCTTCTTCGTCTTGAGATCGGTGAGGAAGAGCGTGTAGGTCCCCAGCGGCACCTCTGCGTCCTGGGTCGTCGAGAAGTAGTAGGTGCCGTTGACCTGGCCCTTCTCATCGACGGTGAGCTGGGTGTCCGGGGTGTACGGCGTCCCGTCGGTGCCGACGACCGTCACGGTGGCCTTATCGTCGGGGGTGAACCCGGTGCCGGAGAAGCCGATGCCCTTCTTCTTGTCCGCGATGTCGTCCCGGCTGACCTGCGCCTCGGCCACGGTGGCCTGCGGGGTCTTCGCGTCAGGGACGGCGGAGTCGTTCTGGGGGTCGGCTTTCGACTGCGCGTCGTCATAGGCGCAGAGCGGGCCATTGGGCACCGTAGGAGACGAAGTCGCAGCCAGCGCGGGCGCGCCGGCGAGACCGGTCAATGCAACGGCTACTGCGGGGGCAAGCACAAGACGCGAGGTCTTCACAGTAATGCCTTTCGGTTGATGTCAACCCACGAAAGGCGATGGAACTCCCGGCATTCCTTGGCTGAGAAGAGGAAGGCACCATCGTGCGCGGGTTCGTACAGCACACCACTCTAGAGCATTCACTCAGGCGCATGTGGAGACACACGGAGCGAATTCAAGGAAATATCGCACAAATGTTATCAATTCGTGACCAAGTAACGGCGTGTCGTGCCGGATTCCGGCCCCGCCGAGGTGGGTGTCCGTGGGTATGACCGTACCGTGACTGCGCGGCGAGGGCCGATCCGACTACCATCGGAGGTGTGACTCTCCTTTCCGATCGCGACATCCGCGCCGAACTCGAATCCGGTCGCATCGCCCTCGACCCGTGCGACCTCTCGCTCATCCAGCCCGCGAGCGTCGACGTCTGCCTCGACCGCTACTTCCGGCTCTTCGACAACCACAAGTACGCGGTCATCGATCCGGCCCTCGAGCAGCCCGAGCTCACCCGCTTCGTCGAGGTCGATCCCGAGGAGCCCTTCGTCCTCCACCCCGGCGAGTTCGTCCTCGCCTCGACCCATGAGCTCGTCACCCTGCCCGACGATGTCGCCGCCCGGCTCGAGGGGAAGTCCTCACTCGGGCGCCTGGGACTGCTCACGCATTCGACGGCCGGGTTCATCGACCCCGGGTTCACCGGTCACGTCACCCTCGAACTCTCGAACGTCGCGACCCTGCCGATCACCCTGTGGCCGGGGATGAAGATCGGCCAGCTCTGCTTCTTCCGGCTCTCCTCCGCCGCCGACCACCCCTACGGCTCGGAGGCCACGGGCAGCCGGTATCAGGGCCAGCGCGGTCCGACGGCGTCGCGGTCGCATGCGAACTTCTACCGGAGGGCCATGTGATCACCCGGCGCGAGCTGAGGAGGCAGCGGGAAGAGGCGGAACGCGCCGCCTCCTCCGCAAGCGCCGAGAACGCCTTCGCTGACCTGCGCGCTCGCCATCTCCTCCTCCTCGACGAGGAGATCGAGGTCTCCGACGTCCTCGCCCTCGTCCACAACCGACTGCCCGATGTGCCCCCGCGCCTCAGTGCAGACGACCAGGTCCGCCTCTCCCGCCACTCCCGCCTCCACGCCGGCGTCGACCTCGACCCCGCCGCCGTCGCGGCCCTCGAGATCCCCGACTGGACGCGTCACGCCGTCGTCCTGGAAACCCCGCGGGACCGGGAGCCCGCGCCCCCGCCGGACTGGTTCGAAGACGCCGACGGCCTCCACGAAGCATTCCCCAAGGGCCTGCCCGACCGTGAGGAGGAACGGGCGCTCAGTCTCCTCATCGCGATCGCCTCACGCCTGCACCTGGCCGTGCGCCTCGCCGACGAGGTCGGCATGGGCACGCGCGTGCTCGTGCCCGACCCCGAGGCGAAGGTCGACCTCTACCTCTACTCGCCGTACTGGCTCGAACCCGAGGTCGCCCTCTCCCTCGTCCGCCGCCATGCCCCGCACGCCTTCCAGCAGGAGCTGCCGACGCCGGACACCGCGGTGCTCGCCCAGGCCAGCCTCGACGACCCGCTCTTCGACGCCACGGCACCGGTGATCCTCGACGGCTATTCGCTGCTCATCCCCCTCGGCGAACTCGACGAAGCCGCGGGGGGCATCGAGATCCGCGTGACCGAAGCCGAGTGGGTGCCCCCGATCGTCCGCGCCGCAGCCGAACTGCCGCAGATCGAATACCACGTGCACTGGATGGACACCGAGGAGATCCGCTTCCGGCCCGGGCACGACCGTCGCTTCCGGCGGATGCGCGCTCAGGTGGCCTCGCTCGTCGACGCCATCGGCGCCGAGCTGCTCGCCCGCAGCGACGGCATCGGCCTCGACGAGAACGGGTTCCTTGTCACCACGTCGCAGCTGCGCTCCTGACCTCCGAGGCTCTCCCGCCTCGGCGCGGTGGGTGAGCGCACCCGCTTCGACGCCCGCTGACACGGGGATCGCCGCCCCGCTCATCCGGTGCGCCGACGACGATGGCGCCCGGGTCCGTTGATTGGGAGAACCACCGCGTTCCATGCGAAAATGCTGTTGAGCAGATTTCACGCTTCAGTGATCGACAATGACGGAGGTGTCCGCCGGTGATAGTGATGACAGGAGCCTTCTTCGGGGCTGCTGTCATTGCCTACCCGCTCGTGCGGCTGCTCGGCCGCAACGCCTTCCTCCTCCTCTCCCTCGTCCCCCTTGCCGGACTCGTCTTCACGCTGAGCGCCACCTCGGCGCTCTTCGGACCCGACGGCGCCCCGCTCACCGAGTCGCTGGACTGGCTGCCCGCCCTCGACCTCGCCGGCGTCTTCCGCCTCGATGTCCTCTCCTGGGTGATGAGCCTGCTCGTCACCGGGGTCGGCACCCTCGTCTTCATCTACTGCGCCCGCTACTTCCCGGCCGACGAGCCGGGCCTGGCCCGCTTCGCCGCGGTGTTCATGGCCTTCGCCGGCATGATGTACGGACTCGTCATCGCCGACGAACTCCTCCTGCTGTTCGTGTTCTGGGAGGGCACGACGGTCTTCTCCTACCTCCTCATCGGACACAGCCAGTCGCGGCGCCGGTCCCGTCAGGCGGCTCTGCAGGCGCTCATCGTCACCACCGCCGGGGGCCTGGCGATGTTCGTCGGCATGGTCCTCCTCATCGTCGCCACCGGCACCGGACGGATCTCGGTGCTCGTCGAACGCGGCGAACTCGGCCTCGACTCCGGTCCCGTCATCGTCACCGCCGTCATCCTCATCCTCATCGGCGCGATCTCGAAGTCCGCTCTCCTGCCCTTCCACTTCTGGCTGCCCGGAGCGATGGCCGCCCCCACCCCGGTCAGTGCGTACCTGCACGCGGCGGCCATGGTCAAGGCCGGCATCTACCTCATCCTCCGCCTCGCCCCCGGCTACCACGATCTGCCCGGGTGGACGGAGATCCTGCTCACCGCCGGCCTGCTGACGATGTTCATCGGCGGCTGGCAGGCGCTGCGCCAGACCGACCTCAAGCTTCTCCTCGCCTTCGGCACGGTCTCCCAGCTCGGGTTCCTCACGGTCATGGCCTCGTTCGGCACCCCGGACATCACTCTGGCCGCGCTCACCCTGCTCATCGCCCACGCGCTGTTCAAGGCGTGCCTGTTCCTCTGCGTGGGCATCATCGACCACCGAGCGGGCACCCGCGACCTCACGAAGCTCTCCGGGGGCTGGCGGGCGTTCCCCGTCGTCGCCGTGTGCGCGACGATCGCGGCGGCGTCGATGGCGGGCCTGCCCCCGACTCTGGGCTTCGTCGCGAAGGAAGCGGTGTACTCGACGCTGCTCGAATCGGGCACGAAGGCGGGGATCATCGCCCTCGTGGGCATCATGATCGGCTCGGTCCTCACCGTCGCCTACTCCGCGCGCTTCGTGTGGGGAGCCTTCTCCTCGAAGCCCGGCGTCGACGACATCGCCCGCCGCGATGAGAACGTCACCCTCGTCATCTCCCCGGTCATCCTCACCGTCCTCACGCTCGCGCTGGGACCCGGTGTGGGCATCGTCGACACGTACTTCCAGGCGTGGACCCGGGTCCTGCCGGCCACCGATCCGGCCGACGGCGAGTACTACCTCGCCCTGTGGCACGGTCTCGAACCGGCACTCGGACTCTCGGCCGTGACGGTCGCCGCTGGCCTCGGCCTCTTTTTCGCCCGCGACACGGTCGCGAAGGTCCAGTCGACGCTGCCGTCGGGCATCGACTTCCACGACGTCTACCGGCATCTCATCAGCGGTATGGAGGCCCTGGCGCTGTGGGTCACCTCCCGCACCCAGCGCGGTTCGCTGCCCTTCTACCAGAGCGTCATCTACCTCGTCCTCGTCGCCGGTGTCGGCCTCGCAGTGATCTCCAACGACACGTGGAACATCCGCTTCAGACTCTTCGACTCACCGCTGGACTTCATCGTCGCGACCGTGCTCATCGTCGTCGCCATCGCCGCGACCCGGGCGAAGAAGCGCTTCACCGCCGTCGTCGTCACCGGCATCTCCGGCTACGCGATGGTCGCGTTCTTCGCCTTCATGGGAGCCCCCGACCTCGCCCTGACCCAGGTGCTCGTCGAAACGATCACGATCGTCGTCTTCGTCCTCGTCCTGCGCCGCCTGCCCGCCCGGATCGGCCAGAGCACCGGCCGGTTCACCCCCGCCTGGCGGGCGTTCATCGGCGCTGCCGTGGGGGTGACGATGATGATCGTCGTCCTCATCGCCGCGGGCGTGCGGATGACCGAACCCGCCTCGGTCGACTTCGCCCAGCTCGCCTACGAGATCGGCCACGGCCAGAACGTCGTCAACGTCACCCTCGTCGACATCCGCGTGTGGGACACCTTCGGTGAGATCTCCGTGCTCGTGGCCGCCGGGACCGGGGTGGCCGGTCTCATCTTCGTCCGCGGCCGCGAAGGCCACCTCTCCCGGTTCGCCGCAGGCAGCACGGGTGTCGGGCGGCGCGGTCAGCTGCGCTTCCAGCCGGTGCCCGACGAGGTCGGACGGCCCAGCGCCCCAGAGAGTCCCGTGCACGAGGGCCTCGAGGCCCGCCGCGTCTCATGGCTCATCGCCGGGCGCACCCTGGCCCCGCGCAATCGCTCGATCATCCTCGAGGTCACCGCCCGCCTCATCTTCCACGCGGTCCTCGTCTTCTCCGTCTACCTGCTCTTCACCGGGCACAACACCCCCGGCGGCGGGTTCGCCGGCGGTCTCGTCGCAGGTCTCGCGCTCGTCGTCCGCTATCTCGCCGGGGGGAAGTTCGAACTCGCCGAGGCGGCCCGGTTCACTCCCTCGGGCCTGCTCGGCACAGGTCTCATCCTCTCCGTGCTCACCGCGGTCGGCGGCTGGATCTGGGGCGATGCGGTCTTCCAGTCCTTCTTCGTCGAAGCGAACCTGCCGGTGCTCGGGGAGATCAAGTTCGGCACCCCGACGTTCTTCGACATCGGCGTCTACCTCATCGTCGTCGGCCTCATGCTCGACATCCTCCGGTCGTTGGGCGCCGAGGTGGACCTCCATCAGGAGCGCGACGAACTCATGCTCACCGATCGTCTCAACACCTCGCTCGGACTCGCCGAGAACTTCGGCGCCGAGGCCGAGCACGAGGCCGTGTCGAAGATCCTCAACCGCGTCAACCATCTCGAGGTCGACAACGGTGCGGAAGGGGGACGGCTGTGAGTCTGCCCTTCATCATGGTCCTTGCCATGGGCGTTCTCTTCGCGTGCGGCATCTACCTCATGCTCGAACGCTCGCTCACCCGCGTGCTGCTGGGCTTCATCCTGCTCGGCAACGCCGTCAACCTGCTCATCGTGCTCACCGCCGGTCGCGGCAGGCCGCCGCTGACCGACGGGAAGAACCTCTCGACCGAGGGCATGTCCGATCCGCTGCCGCAGGCGCTCGTGCTCACCGCGATCGTCATCACCTTCGCCGTCACGGCGTTCCTGCTCGCGATGATCTACCGTTCCTGGCGTCTGGTC
Organism: Brevibacterium ammoniilyticum; assembly: GCF_038429965.1. Lineage (NCBI taxonomy): Bacteria > Bacillati > Actinomycetota > Actinomycetes > Micrococcales > Brevibacteriaceae > Brevibacterium > Brevibacterium ammoniilyticum. The sequence continues at coordinate 32,032 of NZ_BAABNP010000006.1, read as the reverse complement.
AGGGCCGATTCGCTCCAGGATGACGCCGCTGACCTCCAGGTGGCGATCACGAAGATGATCGACTCCGAGGCGGAGGCGAGCACCGACTACGACGACACGGAGTTCGGCGACGAGGCGGAGAGTCCGATCCGCGGGGCGATCGACCTCGACGACGACGGCACGCCCGCCCAACGCGAGGCCGCGGCCGACAGGACCGAGGAGAAGCGCAGCAGCGACGAACGGGGCACCGAGGAGAAGGGGGAGCGGCCATGACCGACTTCCTCGCCGTCCTCATCCCGATGCCGGTCCTCCTGCCGCTCATCGGCGCGGGTCTCGCCCTCGTGCTGTCCAAGCACACGCGGTCGCAGAACCTCGTCTCCCTGCTCACGCTCACCGCGGTCATGGTCATCGCCTTCATCCTCCTCGTCGGCGTCGATCGGGAGGGGCCGCAGGTCGTGGCGATCGCCGGCTGGGAGGCCCCGGAGGGCATCGTCCTCGTCGCCGACCGGCTCTCGGCGCTCATGCTCGTCGTCTCCTCCCTCGTCACGCTCTGCGTGCTCATCTACGCGCTCAGCCAGGACGCGAACGACGACTCGAACGAGACGCCGATCTCGGTGTTCAACCCCAGCTACCTCATCCTCTGCGCAGGTGTCGCCAACGCCTTCCTCGCCGGGGACCTCTTCAACCTCTACGTCGGCTTCGAGATGCTCCTGCTCGCCTCGTACGTCCTGCTCACCCTGGGCGCGACGGCCGAGCGGATCCGGGCAGGCGTGACCTACGTCGTCGTCTCCCTGGTGTCCTCGATCATCTTCCTCACCGCGATCGGCGTCATCTACGCGGCCACGGGCACGGTGAACATGGCGCAGCTGGCCGAACGCCTCGACCAGCTGCCCCCGGACGTGCAGATGATCCTCCACGTCCTCCTGCTCATCGGATTCGGCATCAAAGCCGCGATCTTCCCCCTCTCGTTCTGGCTGCCCGACTCGTATCCGACGGCCCCCGCCCCGGTCACCGCGGTCTTCGCGGGGCTGCTGACGAAGGTGGGCATCTACGCGATCATCCGCACCGAGACCCTGCTCTTCGCCGACTCCTCGCTGCGCGTCCCCCTCCTCGTCGCGGCGGGTCTGACGATGATCGTCGGCATCCTCGGTGCCATCGCGCAGTCGGAGATCAAACGAATCGTCTCCTTCACCCTCGTCTCCCACATCGGCTATATGCTCTTCGGCGTCGCCCTGGGCACGGCGTTCGGGCTCGCCGCCGGCATCTACTACACGGTGCACCACATCATCGTCCAGACCGCTCTGTTCCTCGCGATCGGCCTCGTCGAGATGCGGGGCGGGTCGACCTCGACGCGGTCGCTGGGCGGTCTCATGGTGCTCTCCCCGGCGCTGACGATCGTCTTCTTCCTCCCCGCCCTCAACCTCTCCGGGATCCCGCCGTTCTCGGGCTTCATCGGCAAGGTCGCGCTCTTCGAGGCCGGTTTCGAGGACGCGAACTGGCTGGCCACGGTCCTCATCGTCGCCGGCACCGTGACGAGCCTGCTCACCCTCTACGTCATCGGCCGCACCTTCAACCTCGCGTTCTGGCGCGACCCCGCGGATGCGGAGGAGCCGAACGAGGAGCTCGTCGAGGAGTTCGCCGAACGCAAGCGCACCCTGCAGGCGGGGAAGACCTGGCGCTCGCGGATCGGCGTGCCGGGACCGATGTTCGCAGCCACCTCGGCGATCGTCGTCGTCTCCCTCCTCCTCACCGTCGCCGCCGGCCCCCTGTGGGACCTCTCGGAGCGGGCGGCGGAGAACCTGCAGAACCCGATCAACTACGTCACCGAGGTGCTCGGAGGTGAGGGTTCATGAGTCCGCGCAGGGCCGTGACGAAGGGCCGCCGGATCGTCCAGCAGCTCGTCCTCGTCTTCTTCCTCGTCCTCCTGTGGGTGATGCTCTGGGATTCGCTGACCGTGCTCAGCGTCGTCACCGGCATCATCCTCGCCTTCCTGGTCACCCGCATTTTCTACCTGCCGCCGGTCGTCCTCTCCGGCCGGTTCAACGTCCTCCACGCCTTCGTCTTCGCCGTGTGGTTCGCGTACTCCCTCGTCCTCGCCTCGGTCGATGTTGCGTGGTACGCGTTCCGGCCGAAGGCGGTGGGTGCGGGCTCGGTCATCGCGTGCGATCTGCGCACCCGCTCGGACCTCATGATGACGCTCGTCGCCGACACCGCGAGCCTCATCCCCGGATCGATCATCGTCGACAGCGACCGGGCGGGCGGGCGCCTCTACCTCCACGTCCTCGACTGCGACACGGAGGAGAAGATCCTCGCGGCCAAGCGGCAGGTCTACCACATCGAGGAACTCCTCATCAGGGCACTCGGCTCGACCCGTGACCTCGCAGCCCTCAAGGTCGACCCCGACCCCCTCGACCGCTCCGCGTCGTCCGAGCCCCAGGGAGGTCAGCGATGAGCGAGACGATCTACCAGACCATCGTCGTGGCCGCGGCCGTCCTCTTCGCCGCCTCGGTGTTTCTGGCCCTCTACCGGGTGATCCGGGGTCCGTCGATCCTCGACCGGATGATCGCCACCGACGTCATCCTCGCCTCCCTCATGTGCGGCCTCGGCGGGTACATGGCGCTGACCGGGCGCACCGACCTCCTGCCGGTCCTCATCGTCCTGGCGATGCTCGGCTTCGTCGGGTCCGTGAGCGTCTCCCGCTACGTCTCGAAGTCCGATTCGATGACCCCCGGCGCCGAGGTGGGGGCGCTGAGCGACTTCTCCGCCTCCGACTGGCATGTGAACCGGGACGACGATGCCGGCGGGTCCGGGTCGACGTGGCCCGACGACGTGGCCCGCGGCATCGCGAACGTCGCCGACGGCCCCGTCGAGGTGACCGTGCGCGATGAGCTCATCGTCCCGCTCGCCGCCGATGAGATGGGCGCCGACGCACGGGCCAACTCCCCCGACGCCTCGGGGGAGGGGTTCGGGGCGGGACCCGATCCGGGTCCTGAGGACTCCGATGACGGCCCGCGCACCGGCGCTGACGGTTCGCGCACCCGCGGCGATCACGACGGATCCGCCGGTGACGGTGCGAAGGGAGGCCACGATGGTCCTTGACATCATCTCCGCAGTCCTCGTCCTCGCAGGCGGGGTGCTCTCCCTGGCCGCGGCGGTCGGTCTGCTCCGCTTCGGCGACCTGCTCTCGCGCATGCATGCGAGTGCGAAGCCGCAGGTCCTCGGGCTCATCCTCGTCGCGATCGCGATCGCCATCCACTTCCCGACGTGGGCGACGGTGTCGACTCTGGCGATCATCATCTCCTTCCAGCTCGTCACGGTCCCGGTCGCCACGCACATGGTCGGTCGGGCCGGCTATCGCACCAAGCACCTGCGTCGATCTATGCTGTATCGAGACGAACTGGCCGAGGCAGTGGATCGGGCAGAAGCGCGGGAGGTCGCCAGGGAACGGCGACGCGAGTTCGGAACGGACGAGAATGACGGCTGACAATCAGCGAGAACACCAACCCCTGGTCCTCGTGGCCGATGACGAACCCGATGTGCTGAGCGCGGTGGTCCCGTTCCTGCAGCGCTCGGGTTTCCGTGTGCTCGCCGCCGGTGACGGGCTGCTCGCGCTCGACGAGATCCGCCGACACAGCCCCGACGTCTGCGTCCTCGACGTCCTCATGCCCGGCGCCGACGGCCGGCAGGTGCTGCGGGCGCTGCGGCAGGAGGAGAACTGGGTGCCCGTCCTCCTCCTCACCCAGGTGGGAGAGGCCGTGGAGCGGGCGATGGCGCTCGAGGAGGGTGCCGACGACTACCTCAACAAGCCCTTCGACCCGCACGAGCTCGTCGCCCGCATCCGCGCGGTGCTGCGCCGCACCCGCACCGAAGGACCGCCGCTGGCGACCGCTCCCGTCCTCGTCTCGAGCTTCGGGCTGCGCGTCGATCGCGTGGGCAGGCGCGCGTGGCTGGGCCAGCGCGAACTCGTCATCACGCCCAAGGGCTTCACCCTGCTCGAATACCTCATGGTCCACCAGGACGAACTCATCGACCGGGCCCGGCTGCTCGAGGTCCTCTGGGGCTTCGAAGAGGCCGTGGGCACCCGCGCCGTCGACTCCCGGGTCGCCGAACTGCGCCGGGTGCTCGGCGAGGATGCCGCCGAACCCCGCTGGATCGCGACCGTGCAGGGGCGCGGCTACCGGTTCGTGGGCGAGGTCCACGGCGAGGAAGGACTGCGACGGGTATGACGAACTTCCTGGTCATCGAGGTCCAGATCTGGCTGTTCCTCCTGCTCCTCTTCGTCGTCCTCGCGGGTATCGCCGCCGTGGTCTTCTTCGGCTGGCGGCGTCTGCGCAGGCGGGAGGCCGCTCTGCGCGAATCGATCGAGACGGCGGCGGCCGAGGATTCGATGGCCAAGCGCAATCGGATGCTCATCCGCCTCGACCACGAACTGAAGAATCCGCTCACCGCCCTGCGCACCTCGGCGGCGACGATCCGCGAGGTCGCGCGGCAGGGCGGGACGATCGCCGAGGTGGAGCCCTCAGCGAAGCAGGTCGACCTCTCCTCCCGGCGGGTGGCGCGTCTGCTCGCGGATCTGCGCAAGCTCGCCGACGTCGAGACCCGCATCATCGAATACTCGCGTGTCGATCTCGATCGGCTCATCCACCAGGCCGTCGAGGATGCCTCGACCGCGCCGGGCGCCGAGGACAGGATGATCGTGGCCACCGTCGCCCGGGCACCCTGGCGTCTGCCCGACGTCGCCGGTGAGGAGGATCTGCTTCTCACCGCGATCCTCAACCTGCTCGGCAACGCCCTCAAGTACTCCTCGCAGGCCGAAGTCGTCGAGCTGCGCGCGAACGAGCAGATCATCGACAACCACCGTTGGGTCGTCGTCGAGGTCGCCGACACCGGCAGCGGCATCCCGATCTCGGAGCAGGACCAGGTGTGGGACGAGCTCTCACGCGGCTCCCGGGTGCGCGCGGTCGCCGGCTCCGGCATGGGCCTGTCCCTCGTCCGCTCGATCGTCGCCCGGCACGGCGGTTCCGTGCAGCTCTTCAGCCAGGAGGGCGTGGGCACCTCGGTGCGCATGGTCCTGCCGGTCCTCGCCGATGCCGCCCCGGTCGGGGCACCCCCGCTCGCCGAGGGTGGGGATCGGGCCGCGGCAGGATCGCATCCCGTGCAGCCGGTCCAGAACCCGGATATGCGCCATGCTCCGGGCTTCCTGCCCCCGCGCCAGCCGAGCGAAGCCGAACTCCAGGGGCGGATCCTCGGCACTCCGAGGAGGACCTCGAAGCGTCGCCTCGAACGCGTCGACGGCACGCTCATCGACCGCTCGACCGGCGAGTCGGTGGGTGCTGGGGCTCCGAGCGAACGCGGTTTCCCCACCGACTCCGGCCAGCACTCGCAGTTCAAGCCCGTCCGTGGCCAGCGTCCTGACCAGCAGGGAGGGCCGGGCAGCCCCGAGCGTATGGCCCAGCCGAACTCCGGCCCGCAGGTGATGGGACAGCCGAACTCCGGTCCCCAGCCGATGGGCCGACCGGGTTCCGGCCCGCAGCCGTATGCCGGCAGCCAGCCCGGCGGTCAGCTCAACGGCTATGGGGGCAACCAGCCCGGCGGACAGCCGTTCGCCGGCGGCCCGGCCGCGGCACCCCAGCAGTACGGCGGTCAGCAGGGTCAGCAGTTCGGCGGTTCGCATCCGAACGCCCAGTCCGGCGCCCGACAGTCCGGCGCCCCGCAGCAGGGATCGCAGAATCCTGGCTGGTTCCCTCCGCTGGGCCCGGATCCCCGTCGACCAGAGGGCCACCAGCCGAACACCGGCCAGCCCGGCGGACAGCCGCACAACGGTCAGCCGGCCGACCCGAACACCGGCGGGCAGCGTGAGTACCCGAGCAGGCGCGATCTGCGGTCCCGAGGCGATTCGCGATGACGGACAGGTCGTGGCCTCGGGCGGTCGTCGCCGGCAGCGCGGCCGCGACGTTGCTGCTCAGCGGCTGTTCGGTGCTGCAGATCCGCACTGCCGAACGCGAGTCGGGTCCGATCCGCGTCGGCGTCGAACAGCAGGCGGGCGAGGACCCCACCGGCGAGCCGACGGAGCCGACGGTGCCCGAGGGCATGGAGACCAAGCTGCTCAACCTCGGCGCCGAATGCCCGGTCGACCTCAGCTTCGCGCTCGGGCCCGACTGGTTCGAAGGCAGCGGCTCCCCGGCGTTCGTCGTCTTCACCCGCGGTTCGTCGCTGACCGACAGCGACGCGATCATCGTCTCGTGCAGCGAAGCGTTCAACGAATCGCCTCAGGCCGTCGTCGACGGCAAGCGGCAGTACACGTTCTCCGAGCAGGGTTCGACCGTCACGGCCGAGCGCACTGGAAACATCGGCTCCGGGTACTACTGGACGTTCCAGGGAGTGCTGGGCAAGACCGAGATCTTCGCGATCAACCAGGAGCCGACCGTCATGTACGGAGCGCGGATCGGCTATCAGACCAACGGCCGCCTCGTCGACATCGGCATCGAGATGCGGGCCCTGCAGTCCGACGAAGCCGCCGCCGAGGATTTCAAGAAGATGCTGCCCACGCTCCAGATCGACGGCGAATCGATTCCCACCCCGACGTTCAAGTGACCTCCGGCCCCGGGTGACCCGCAGAGCCCTCGGGGAGGAGCCCGAGGCGGTGCGCCTCGAGGAGAGCCGCCTGCCTGTCGTGGACGCCGAGCTTCGCGTAGACGGCGCGGGCCTGCTTCTTCACGGTGTTCGGTGAGACGACGAGGGCATCGGCGACCTCGGCGAGGGTCTCGTGTTCGACCATGGCACCGAGCACCACCGCTTCGCGCGCGCTGAGCACGACGAGCTCACCGCGGTCGGGATAGGGCTGCCGGTGCGCATCGATGAGCGAGAGATCACGCTCGCCGAGGTCGTGGTCGACGAGGGCGAGAAGCGCACGGCAGACGTCCCGGGGAAGAGCGGTGTACGGCATGAGGGTGTTCGCCGAGGCCGCGAGGCTCACGGCACGGGCCATCGTCAGCCGGGCGGTGTCGATGTCGCCCATCTCGTGGGCGCTCGCGGCCTTGAGCAGCACGAGATCGATGCGATCGCGCAGCGACACCTCCGGATTCCATGCAAGGGTGGCCGCGGTGCTGCGCGCGCCCGGATAGTCCCCGCAGATGAAAGCGAGCCTGGTGCGCGGCACGCCGAGGGTCCGATGGTCGGGGTCGGCGTCGCCGAGGTGGCGCTGAGCCCGGTTGAGCTCCCCGAGCGCGAGGTAGAGATCGGCGATGCAGCGGTCGATGAGGCGGCGGTTACGGCTCCCGGCCCGAGATGTCTGCTGGTGGAGGAAGGCGACCCGGTTGACCTCGGTCAGGGCGACCATGGGGTCGTCGAAGAGGAGCGCGTGCTGGGTCCGCGCCCACGCGAGGATCGCCCATTCCTCCAGTTCGTCCGCCCCCGGGATGTCGAAGCACTCGAGCGCACCCGGGTCGAGGCCGTCGAGCCGGAGCAGCCCCTCGGCGATCCGTCCGGCGTGGATCCGCGGGCGGCGACGCCGGCGACCGGACTCGATGGTGCGGAGTTCGTCGAGACGTTTCGCAGCGGACCGCGCATACCCGGCGACGGCGTTGATGAGGGCGAGCTGCGCGGTCGCGGCGGACTCGATCGCCTCGGCGCGCACGGTATGAGCGGAATGAGCGGCGGCGGAGAGGTGACGGACCGCGTTCGGGGTGTCCTGCGCTGCGAAGGAGGCGAGGGCCCACTGCAGATCGAACCACGCGCGCGCGAGCAGTGAGTTCTCGCTGCTGCGCGGCTCGAGGTCGGCCGCGGAGAACTCGGAGGCGAGGCGCAGCGCCTCGACCACGTCACCGCGGTGCCGGGCCGCGATGATCTCCGCCGTGGTCTCGACGATGCCGGCAGCCGGGGACGCGGTCGTCATCGCCCATCCGGGTGGTCGACCGGTGCCGATGATAGTGCGCCCGCGCCGGCGGTCGAATCCTGCATCCAGGGTGGAGATCACGGAGGCGGCGAGTGCGAGTTCGGGGTGATCGGCGAGCCGGTGGTCGGGGATGTCGGAGTAGGCCTCGCGCGCATGCTCGGGGTGGCGGATCGTCACACTGAAGCCGCGCTCCCTCCAGATCTCCGCGAGGCGGTCCCAGTCGCCGGCGGCGCGGGCGTGGACGCCGGCGAGACCGCCGAACTCGTCGGTCTCCATGGGCAGTTGGGCTGCGAACCATTCCGCTGCCGTGGCATGGACGTGCTGGGCGAGTGCGGGATGATCGGCCTCGAGGAGGTCGGTGAGGAGGGTGGCCAGGAAGGTTGGGAACCGCCGGATCGCGCCGGCGGCCGCGTGCGCGGGCTCGAGGATCCCGTGTCGGGTGAGTCCGTCGATGAGTTCGGTGAGGGTGCGCCCGCCGAGGAGGTGGCCGGCGGGCCCGTCGCAGTCGAAGACGCGCACGAGGAGAGCCATCGAGACGTATCCGGTGGCCCCGATCATCATCGCCGAGACGAGGGCGTTTCGGTCGGTGATGAGCGGCAGGATGTTCGCCTGCAGATACTGCGTGGCGGCCTGCCTGCCGGAGCTGTCGTAGTGCGAGTCGGCGTGGTCGAGGGCCCAGCGGAGGAGGCCGAGCCACCCGCCCAACTCCCCATGCAGGCGGTGCGCGTGCTCATCGGTGATCTCGTGCCCCCAGCTGCCGGCGTAGGTCTGGACTTGACCGGCCGAGATGTTGAGGTGACGGCCGGAGAGCACGACCGTCTCGATGCCCGCGTCCTTGCTCAGCCGCGCCAGAGGATGGTCGATGCGGCTGCAGAGGAGGAGATGGAGGAGCGGATCGGCGGCGATGGAGGCGACGATGCGCTCCAGCACGCTGGGATCGCCGAGGTGGTGGGCGTTGTCGCCGACGACGATCCGCCGCCGGCCGCTCCCGCCCGTGTCTCGCAGCGCTGTGAGGATCGCGTCGGCATCGGCGGCGTCGACCCAGCGCACCTCATCGCCGTCGGCATGACGGTGGTGCGCCCACTGGGCCGCCAGTGTCGTCTTCCCGCAGCCGCACAGACCCTGGACGACGGTGACCGGGGCGAGGGCGTCGAGACGGTTGAGGAGGGCGGTGCGAGGCACTGCCCGGGCGCCGATCCGGGGGATCCCGGTCGGATTGTGCGGTGGATGCGCTGGTGGCACGAACTGCTCTTCCTGGGGTTCGTAGAACTTGACGATCCGGTCCCCACTCGCCCGGCCGCGGAACTCGGCTGGGCGGGTCGGAACCGGACTGTGACCGCGTCGAGGGGCCTACGGCAGCAGATTCGGCGATGGTGGGTGACGGCCCCCTGGGGATGGCCTCGGCACAGAGGAGGACCGCCACCGGTACTGGTTCAGGGTGTCAGTGCTGACTTCCTGATGGTATCCGCCGACGGCGGCTGGAGCCGGTGCGATGCTGGTCGAGAGGATGTCATGTGTTTTCCTGTTCGATGTTCCTGTCGGCATTGCGAATCGATGCGGAGCTGAGCGTGGACAGCCCATTCCACTGGCGCCCGCCGAGGTCTGTGCAGGGCCTCGGCGACCCTGTCCGGGGGGCTGCCCGACTCGGAGTCTAACCACCCGGGAGACTCGCAGACCCTGGTCGGGAGAGTCCCGGAGTTCGTTTGGTCCGCTGTTTGGTCCGTGGCGGGCGGAAACGTTTGCAGATCGATATCAACCGCCGACGAAAAGATCAGGATCGGCTCCCGGTGACCTGTCGATGCCTGTTCTCCCGCCGATTGCGGTCACGCAGTCGAGCACCGCCCGCACCCGGATGCGGACGGCGCTCAGTCCCGGCTCTCACCGGCCCGAAACAGGCTCACTTCGCGGAGTTCTTCAGCTCCGTCGGCCACTTCGCGCCGTTGGCCCAGTACGCGGAGATCTCCGTGAGGTCGCGGCCCTTCGTCTCCGGGGCGAAGCGGAAGACGAAGAGGAAGGCGAGCACGGCGAGGGCACCGAAGACGAGGAAGACGCCGGCGCCGCCGATGAGGTCGAGGAGGTCGGGGAAGAACTGGGCGACGATCGCGTTAGCGACGAGGTCGGAGGTGAGCATGAGTGAGGCGCCGAGGGCACGGTACTTCGCCGGGAACGTCTCGCCCGCATAGACCCACACGAGCGAGCCGAAGCCGAACGTGTATCCCATCGTGAACGCGATGATGCCGATGACGCCGAACACCGTGCCCCCGGCGGTGCTGCCGGCCTCCCCGCCGAGGCTGAAGACGAGGACGAGCACGAGCGTGGAGACGATCATGATGCCGATGCCCGTGAGCAGCACGGGTCGACGGCCGAGGCGGTCGACGATGAACATCGAGACGATGACGGCGACGAGCGCGAAGGTCTGGACGACCGCGGGCAGGCCGAGGAGGGCCCCGTAGCCGCTGAAGCCCATCGACTCGAAGATCGAGGGCGCGTAGTAGATCGTCGCGTTGATGCCGGTGATCTGGATGAAGAAGCCGAGTCCGATGACGAAGAGGGAGGCCTTGAGCAGGTGCCCGCGGAACATCTCGACGAGCCGACCGCTCTCCTGATTGAGCTCGGTGCGGATGAGTCCGAGATCCCGGTCGACGTCGCGGTCGGCATCGAGGGCACGGAGGGCGGCGGCCGCCTCGGCGTCGCGTCCCTTGAGCATGAGCCAGTGCGGCGTCTCACGGACCCGGAAGAGGAGGATGAGGACGATCGCGGCGGGAACCGCCGCCAGACCGAGCATGAGCCGCCACGATTCGATGAGCGCGAGCCCCCAGCACACGAGGTAGCCGGCGACGATGCCGATCACCGTCGTCACCTGGTAGGCGACGAGCAGGCCGCCGCGGACCTTCGTCGGGGAGGACTCGGCGATGAAGACCGGGACGACGGCCAGGGCGATGCCGATGGCCACGCCGAGGAAGAGGCGGGCGATGAGCAGGGAGACGTAGCCGGGGGCGAAGCCGGAGATGATCGAGAAGACGATGTAGCCGCAGGCGATGAGGAACATCGACTTCTTCCGGCCGATCGCGTTCGAGAGCGGACCGCCGATGATCGCACCGACGATCTGGCCGACGACGACGGCGGTGGCGAGTCCGCCGAGCTCGGCGTTGTTCAGGCCGAGGTCGCCTTCGATGAGCAGCAGCGCGCCGGCGATGTTCGAGATGTCGTAGCCGTAGGTGATGCCTAAGGCGACGGCTGCGAATGCGACGATGGTGACGAGTCGGGGCGACTGCCGCAGGTCGGTGAGGAATGCCACGTGACTGCTCCTTTGCGAGTGTTCTTGTCTCGAACCTTACACGAAAACTATCCACAAGTCTCGTAATGTGTCATGATAGTGATTGATTGAATCAGAAAACGATCAAGGGAGTGCGCAATGACCAGTGGTGGCGAGTACATGGCAGAGGAGCTGCGCGATCAGCCGGAGGCGTGGGAGCGCACCCTGTCGCTCACCGTTCCGGAGGCCGCGGTGCCGGCGCCCGGCGAACGGGTGGCGGTCATCGGATGCGGATCGTCGTGGTTCGCCTCGCAGATCTACGCGAACCTCCGCGAAGGCGCAGGCCAGGGGGAGACGGACGCGTTCACCGCGAGCGAATACCCCTACGACCGCACCTACGACCGCGTCGTCGCGATCTCCCGCTCGGGAACGACGACCGAGGTCGTCGACGCGCTCGAGCGCCTCGCCGGGTCGGTTCCGGTGACCGCGATCGTCGGGGGCGCCGAGAACCCGATCGCCGACCGGGCGAACGAGGTCATAGCACTCGACTACGCCGATGAGCGCTCCGTGGTCCAGACCCGCTTCTGCACCTCGACGATCGCGCTGCTGCGCACGTGGACCGGAGGTGCTGCGGCGGTGGGGAAGGCTGTGACCGACGCGCGGACCGTGCTCGAGGGGATCAGCGCGGACTTCACCGAGTTCGATACTGCGATCCTCGACGACGCCCTCATCGACGCCGAGCAGTACAGCTTCCTCGGCATGGGCTGGACGTGGGGCCTGGCCAATGAGGCGGCGCTCAAGCTGCGCGAATCCGCCCAGGCCTGGACCGAGTCGTACTCGTCGATGGAGTACCGGCACGGCCCCATCGCGATCGCCGCTCCCGGCCGGGTGACCTGGCAGTACGGTCAGGCGCCCGCGGGTCTGCGCGAGCAGGTCGAGGCCACCGGCGCCCGCTTCGTCGAATCCGACCGGGACCCGCTGGCCGAGCTCGTCCGCCTTCACGCACTCGCCCTGACCAAGGCCCGACGCCTCGGCGTCGATCCCGACCATCCGCGTTCGCTCACCCGTTCCGTCATTCTCGGCGCATGACCACGCGGGCCGAGATCCTCAGCGTCGCCGCCGGGCGGAGCCTGGGCCCCGGCCCGGTCGCGCTCGCCGTCGACGTCGGCGGCACGGGGATGAAGGCGGTGCTCTTCGACGAGGCCGGCCGCCTCGTCGAGGCGATGACGGCCCCGACCCCGGAGTGCGCGGACGCCGCCGCCGGCGAGGTCGTCGACGTCGTCGCGGAGTTCGGCGCCGAATTCGGCCGCACCCATCCCGATCATCCGATCGCCGAGGCGGCCGTCGTCCTCCCCGGCATCGTCGATGAGGCGACGGGCACGGGTGTGTTCTCCGCCAACCTCGGCTGGCGCAACGTCCCGTTCTCCCGCATCCTCACCGACCGCCTCGGGGTGGCCACGACGGTCTCCCATGACGTCCGCGCGGCAGGGCGGGCGGAGTTCGCGCTCGCCGAGGAGATGCCGGGCAACGCGGCCATGGTGACGATCGGGACGGGGATCGCCGCGGCGATCATGGTCGAAGGGCGGCTGGTCTCGGCCGGCGGGTTCGCCGGGGAGGTCGGCTTCTGCGAGGTCGCCGTCGACACCGCGGACGGTCTCTTCCGCGGTCCCATCGAGCACATCGCCTCGGCGGCCGCGATCGCCCGCCGGTATTCGGCGCGCAGCGGCACTGCCGTGGTCGGGTCGCTCGACGTGCTCGGGGCCATGCACTCAGGTGATGCGGTCGCCGCCGCGGTGTTCGCCGAGGCGGTCGATGCCCTCGGTGCGATGTGCGCGCAGCTCGTCGCCGTCGTCGCTCCCGAGGCGATCGTCTTCGGGGGAGGGCTGAGCAGCGCCGACGAGCTCCTCGACGGAGTGGACGAGGCCCTGCGCGCACGTCTGGACTTCCACCGTGCCCCACACATCCGGCGGGCGGAACTCGGCCCGGTCGCCGGTCTCATCGGCGCCGGCCTGCTCACCCGGAGGTCCCGGTGAGCTCAGACGGATCCGCGGCGACATCCACGGCGGCGACCACGCCGGTGGCCGGAGTCGCCGTGCTCACGCTCAGTCCCGCGCTCGACCTCACCCTGGAGGTGGGGGAACTCAGCCCCGGTCGCTCGCATCGGGCCGCTCCTGCCGCCGAGGTGCTCGGGGGCAAAGGGATGAATGTGGCCAGTGTGCTCGCCGCGCTCGGCGTCCCCGTCACGGCCTATGGTCCCGTGAACGAGGACCACTGGCCGGGTGCGTCCTCATCCGACGAGGGACCGTTGGCCGGACCTGGGGGCCCGGGAGGGCCTGGGGAGCCGGGGCCGGTCTGGGACCTCACCCCGACACCGTCGCCGCTGCGCCGCAGCATCGCCGTGATCGAGGGCTCGGGCCGGGCGACGCTCGTCAACGAATCCGCGCACCCGCACCCGCCAGAGGTGTGGGCGCAGCTGTTCACCACGGTCACCGACCGCCTGAACGATCCGGCCGTGCGCGTCCTCGTCGTCGCGGGATCGACCCCCGCCGACTGCCCACCCGGTCTCGTGCCCGAGCTCATCGACTCAGCCCATACGGCCGGGGTGACGGTCATCGTCGACACCTCCGGTCAGGCTCTCCTCGCCGCCGCGGCAGCAGGAGCCGACTGGGTCAAACCCAACGACGAGGAGCTCGCGGAGCTCTTCTCCGGCGACGCCGCAGCGACCGCTGCCCCGCCGGCGGCCACCACGGCGACGGACGCCACAGCGACCGCTGCCACGGCGACGGACGACCCGTCTCGCGCAGGTGTCCGCGCCGACGCCTCCCGTCTCATCGGCAGGGGGGCTCGCCACGTGCTTCTGTCCCGCGGGTCCGAGGGAATGGTCCTCCTCGACGAGACGGGTCCGCGCGGGCGGGCCCGTCTCGACGAGGCGCTCACGGGCAACCCGACCGGAGCCGGTGACGCCGTCGTCGCCGCCCTCGCCGCCTGCCTCGCCGGACGACCGGACCCCCGAGCCCGCCTCGGCGAGGACGAGGTCGTCGAGATCCTCACGAGAGCCGTCGCGGTCTCGGCCGCCGCCGTGCTCATGCCCCAGGCAGGACAGATCCACCCGGACTGGCGGGCCCTGCGCGAGCGTGTCCACGTCGACGACCACCTCGGCGACCACCCGCCGACCGACTCAGAGCGAACCGGAGACACACCATGACGAGAGCATCGACGACCGCCCTGCTCGCTGCGGCGGCGGAATCCGGCACCGCGGTGGGAGCGTTCAACGTCATCCACCTCGAGTCCGCGGAGGCCATCGCCGCCGGTGCCGAGGCGGCCGGCCTGCCGGTCATCATGCAGATCTCCGAGAACTGCGTGCGCTACCACGGGGCACTCGCCCCGATCGCGCTCGCGACCCGGGCCATCGCCGACGCGGCCGCAGTGCCGGTGGCCCTCCACCTCGACCACGCGACGGACACCGCCCTCGTCGACGAGGCGATCGGGCTCGGCTTCGACTCGATCATGTACGACGGCGCCCACCTCGACTACGACGCCAACTGCGCCACCACCGCCGAGGTGGTCCGCCGGGCCCACGACGCCGGCATCGCCGTCGAGGCCGAGCTCGGGGAGATCGGCGGCAAGGACGGCGCGCACGCCCCGGGGGTGCGCACCGACCCCGCCGAAGCCGTCGAGTTCGCGGCACTGACCGGGGTCGATGCGCTCGCCGTGGCTGTCGGGAGCACGCATGCGCGGCTCGAGCGCACGAGCGAACTCGACCTCACCCTCATCGCCCGCCTCGCCGAGGTGGTCCCGGTCCCACTTGTCCTCCACGGCTCCTCCGGGGTGGCCGACGACGAGCTCGTCCGCGGTGTCGCCGCCGGCATGCGCAAGGTCAACGTCTCGACCCACCTCAACGCCGTCTTCACCGCGGCGGTGCGCAAGGCCCTGACCGCGAACCCCGTACTCGTCGACTCCCGGAAGTACCTCGCCCCCGCCAGGGAGGCCTTCGCCGCCGAGGCGGCGCGCCTGCTCACCCTGCTCGCGGGAGAGGACCGGGAATGAGCACCCCCGCTTGCCAAAACCGCGGACGAGGCCCGAAAGTGGCTCTATGAGTCCGCGTGAAGACCGTCTCGACCGCATCCTCGCGCGCCTCGACCGCGACAGCACCGTCGGCGTCGAGGCGCTGAGCGAGGAGCTCGGCGTGTCCCTGGCGACCGTCCGCCGCGACCTCGACGTGCTCGAGGGCAGGCGGCTGCTCGAACGCACCCACGGCGGGGCGAGCAGGCGCAACGTCGACTACGACCTGTCCCTGCGGTACAAGGAGGCGGCCGCCACCGAGGCGAAGGCCGCGATCGCCCGGGTGGCGATCGACCGGATCGCGCCGGGGTCGACGGTCGGACTGTCCGGCGGGACGACGACGTTCATGGTCGCCGATGCCCTCAGCCAGCGCGACGACCTCCTCCACGACCTCACGATCGTCACCAACGCCGTCGACATCGCCAACAAGCTCGCCGTCCATCCCGGCATCAAGGTCATCGTCTGCGGCGGGGTGATCAACACATCGAGCTTCGAGCTCGTCGGTTCGTTCGTCGACGCGGTGCTGCGCGGCATCTGGCTCGACCTCGCCTTCATCGGCGTCCACGCGTTCTCGGCGAGCGCCGGAGGGACGACGGCGAACGAGGACGAGGCCTACGTCAACCGGCTCATGGCGCAGCGTGCGGAGAGGGCCGTCGTCGTCGCGGACTCCTCGAAGTACGGTCGCCGGTCCTTCGCCTCGGTGGGCGGGACCGAGGTGTTCGGGGAGATCATCACCGACGACAGCCTCGGCGAGGAGGCCCTGAGCGAGCTCACGGCTGCCGGGTTCACCGTCGACCTCGCCCCCACGGACCTCTCCGGGGCCGGAGGGCAGCGGCGATGAGCACCGAGGCCGCACCGGAGCGGGTCGACGCCGTCGTCCACGACGCCGTCATCCTCGACAGCGACCCGGCGACGTACTCGACCGACTTCGCCGACACGTGGCTCGCGGTCACCGACGGCACCGTCGTCGGCCGCGGGCGCGGCCAGCACTGGCAGCGGTTCGTGCGCCCCGACACCGAGGTCGTCGACGCCGGCGGCTCCTTCCTGGCGCCTGCGTTCGTCGACATCCACACCCACGGCGCCGGTGGTCGCAACGTCGAGGACGGGCCCGACCACCTCGGCGAGATCCTCGCAGTCCACCGCGCGCACGGAACCCGGGCGCTCGTCCTCTCCTTCGTCTCGGACACGATCGACGGGCTGAGTGCGGCCCTGCGCACGGGCGCGCGGGCCGCCCACGACCACCGGTGCGTCCTCGGGCTCCACGCGGAAGGACCCTTCCTCTCCCCGGAGTTCAAGGGCGCCCATTCTCCCGAGGTGCTCACTTCTCCCATGCCCGAGGCCGTCGACCGTCTCCTCGACGCCGCCGATGGTCAGCTCGTCCAGGTGACCCTCGCCCCGGAGCTGCCGGGTGCCCTCGAGGCGATCGAACGCTTCACCTCGGCGGGCGTGCGCGTGGCGGTCGGGCACACGGCGGCCGGCTACGACGAGGCGGCGCGGGCCTTCGATGCGGGCGCGAGCATCCTCACCCACGTCTTCAACGGGATGTCCGGCATCCACCACCGGGGTCCCGGCCCGATCCTCGCCGCCGTCGACGCCCCGCACGTCACGCTCGAACTCATCAACGACGGCATCCACGTCCACGCCCCGGCGGCGCGGATGATCGCCGATCTCGCGCCGGGCCGGGTCGCCCTCATCACCGATGCGATGGCGGCGACGGGCATGGGCGACGGGGACTACGTGCTCGGTGCGCTGCCTGTGCGCGTCGAGGACGGTGTGGCGCGGGTGCGCCGCGAGGACGGCAGCGTCGGGTCGATCGCGGGTTCGACCCTGACGATGGACGAGGCCGTGCGTCGGGCCGTCGCCGAGGTGGGCATGAGTCCGGTCGCGGCCGTGCAGGCGGCGAGCCTCGTGCCGCTGCGGGCGCTCGGACTCCTCGAACCCGAGGTCCACTCTCTGCTGCGTGTCGGTGAGCGGGCCGACTGCGTGCTCCTCGATGCGTCGATGCGCGTGGAGAGGGTGTGGATCGGCGACTGAGAACCGGTCGCCGTTGCCGCTTCGGGGGCCTGTCATGGGAAGATGGGCCCATGGATGCACTGCTCCTCATTGACACGGACGACACCGGTTTCACCTCCCAGGAGGCGATCGAGACCCTCGGTGGGATCGTCGGGCGCACCCGCGCAGTGGGCGGGGTCCTCATCTTCGCGTCGACGAAGGAGGAGCTGGCCGATCGGGAGGATGCGGAGATCAGCGTCTACGGACCCGACGAGGAGGACCTCGTGCTCCGCTCGGACAACCCCGACATCTTCGAAGGCGTCGAGGACCTGGCGGCGGGACTGCACGACATGGCCGTCGACCGCATCGTCATCGCCGGACTCGACGACGACCCGGGAGCGGTGTGGGCATCGGCCATGGCGGGACTCGTGTGCAACTTCGACGTCATCGTCCTCTCCGACTCCGTCATCGATGCCGATGGCGTACCGGTGGCCTGGATGGCCGCCGCCGAAGAGGCCGGTGCCATGGTCAAGCGCACCGCGGACACCTGGCTGCGCATGTGACCCGATGCCGGAATTCGTCAGTGCAGGTTGCCGAATGGGATCGTTCTCCGTGACGGGATCGCCCGTCTGCTGATCGGCAACGACAACTGCCGAGTAGCATTTCCCCTAATCGGCAACAGTTGTTGTCAGAGAGGTTTTGGGCGCCCATTAGCGACTGGCGTAGTGGCTGGCGGCTCGGATAGGCTTGGACTCACCCACGGGTGCCGTTTCCCCGGCGGAGACGGCGCGCGGCTCACTTACCCCTCGAGCAGATTCCCTACCCGGAGACACGGAATGACATCCCCCATCACCCCGCCTCGACGCGCGTTCCGCAGCGGCTCCCAGCCGCAATCGCGGTTCCTCGGCAGTGGTGATCCTTCAGGCGGCTGAGATCGCAGTCGTCGCGACGACGTCCGACTCATCCCACCTGAGAACGGAGGGGCAGGAGCACACGCTGCTCCTGCCCCTTTCGTTTCGTCTCTGAACGTTCACCGCAGGCGGGTAGACGTCGCCGCGGCCGGGACGAGTCCGAGGCGGTTCGCCTCGGATGGGCGTCGGGACTTCCTCTTTCAGAAGACTTCAACGCCAATCTCTGACTGTATTCGTAGTCGATGGAATCAGCACGGGCCGGATCGGGTGGACTGATAAATTACCCGCATGATATCGTCGGCCACTGACCGAATGCGCAGTTTTTCCTGCTGACAATGCGTACTACGGCATCCCTCGAGTTAATCCCCAACCTGGAGTAGTGAGATAGTGTCATTGTTGTCGCCTTTTCCAAGCAAACTTCGCAACGCTCTCGGCAGCAGATCGCGTTCGACGTCGGCCATCTTCGCCGGCGTCGCAGCGCTGATCCTCGCCATGGGGATCACCGTTCCGTCGGCGACTTCAGCGTCGGCAGCAGAGGTGGACGCAGTCACGGACGTTGCGACTGCCCCGGATCCCGGCAACGGCAGGGAATCAGTCGGCTCCCTTTCCTGGCTCATCGCAGTTGAGGGTGTAGTCGGGGTCTGAATCCGCCGGCCTCGAGTAGAGATCGGGCGATGTAGTGGGTGAGGTTTGAACGTCCTGCGATTCGTAGACATGATTCCCTGTCGTGCCTTCCTGGTAACGACTGTCTACGAGAAGTGTCACACCCCAATCGGACCGGCGACTGCGGGCCACGTTCACCCGGCGGGAGCACATCGACACCGAGAAGATCGCCGAAGTCCTCATCCGCGTCGCCCTGCGCGAGGCCGGCACCGCAAGCCCGGTCCGTCAGGCCGGAGACCAGCTCCGGGCGCTGCTGGGCAGCGAACGGTAGAATCCCTGTTGTACGTCCACCACCAGGGCGCTACCGGCTTACCCCATTTGTTGCCCGAACCCGTCGCGGTTCGGCAGGCCTTCCCATCTGTGTCGTGACCGCCAGTCGGCGCCCGCACCCAACCCCGCCTGCTGGGGCTGGGTGAGAGCCCGAAAGGCAGTCACAACCCATGACACTCATCGACCTCCCCACCGGCCTCGACCTCGCAGGCCTCCGCAACCTCGCCGCCGGGCCGAAACCCTCTCCCGAAGCGACGGCCCTTCCCGATGGGAAAGTACCCGCGATCTCGTACCTGCGGGTCTCCACCAAAGACCAGGCCACCCGCAACGGCCTCGAAGAAGGCCTCTCCATCCCCGCGCAACGCGACGCCGCGCAACGCAAAGCCGACCAGCTGAACGCCGTCATCGTCGCGGAGTTCATCGAGCCCGGTGAGTCCGGCAAGACCGCACACCGCAAAGCGCTCCAGGAGATGCTGGACTACCTCGCCGAACACCCCGTCCGGTACTGCATCATCAACAAGGTCGACCGGATCGCGAGGAACCGCCTCGACGACGCGATCATCCACGCCACCCTCCGCCAGGCCGGCGTCACGCTCGTGTCCGTCATGGAGAACATCGACGAGACCCCCTCGGGGATGCTGATGCACGGCATCATGGCCTCCATCGCCGAGTTCTACTCCCTGAACCTCGCCCAAGAAGTCACCAAGGGGCTCGTACAGAAAGCCACGATCGGCGGCACCCCGCACCGCGCACCCATCGGCTACCTCAACATCCGCACCGTCGACGCGGGCGGCCGCGAGGTCCGCGAAGTGCGCATCGACCCCGACCGAGCAGAGCACATCCGGTTCGCGTTCACCTCCTACGCCACCGGCGACTGCTCCCTCTCCAGGCTCGCCCGCGAACTGGAGACCCGCGGCCTCACCACCCGGCCCACGCCGTCATTCCCTGCGAAGCCGGTCACCACCACGGCACTGCACAAGATCCTCACGAACCCCTACTACCAGGGCATCGTCACCTTCCGGGACGTCACCTACCCCGGCACGCACGACCCGCTCGTGACCCCGGAAACGTTCGAGCAAGTGCAGACGATACTCCAGCAGAACCACATCGTCGGCGACAAGCCACAGAAGCACGACCACTACCTCAAAGGCTCGATCTACTGCACATTCGGGAAGAAACTCATGTTCGAACGGCCCCGCAACCACCAAGGCGTCACCTACGACTACTTCACCTGCACCGGACGCCGGCTGGGGCGCAACAACTGCCAGCGCACCGCCAGCCTCACCCACCGGGTCGAGCAAGCCATCGAGACCGGCTACCAAGGCATCTCCCTCAGCCCTGACGAAGCAGCACAGATCCAGGACGTGCTCGGACACGTGTTCGACGCCCTCGCCGAGACCACCAGCGACGAACAGAAACTCCTCGCCGGGCAGAAGGCCAAGCTCGAAGCCGAACAGGTCAAGCTCCTCCAAGCCCACTACGCAGACGCGATCCCGCTCGACCTGCTCAAAACCGAGCAAGACCGCATCCGCGCAAACCTGCAAGCGATCACCGGCCAACTCGACACCCTGGAGACGACCTACGACAAAGCCAAGGTCGGACTCGACGCGATCCTCGGCCTCCTCACCGACATCGGCGACGTCTACGCCAAGGCCGAACCCTCAGAGCGACGGATGCTCAACCGGGCACTGTTCGACCGCATCACCATCGACGACGAAGACCAAGCCACCCTCGAACCAACCGAGACCATCCAGACGATCCTCACCACAAACCCCAGGCCACACAACGAAAGAACCTTGCCCCGCAATCAAGCGGGGCAAGGTTCGAACGTTCAACTTTACGTGGAGGTAAGGGGACTCGAACCCCTAACCCTCTGCTTGCAAAGCAGATGCGCTACCAATTGCGCCATACCCCCAGGTGGGTTATCACCCTACACCGAGTCGGTGTGCTTTGACCATTCGGCCTGGGCACGCTGATTGCTGTGCCGCCACCGGAAGAACACTCCCAACCCCACGAGCGTGAGACCGGAGAGAATCCACTTCTTCATGATCCTCCTCGAAAGGAAGTGGGCCTACCTGGACTTGAACCAGGGACCTCTTCGTTATCAGCGAAGCGCTCTAACCGCCTGAGCTATAGGCCCTTTCGGGGTGAACCCGAAGTAAAAATATACCGAACCGGTCATCCCCTGCACAAATCCGCGCGCCGTGACACGCCTCACAGCGTGCCGGCGCGCGGATCCTCGACCGTCGAAACGACCGGTCTCAGTCGTCGGTGAGGGTGAGGTGGAAGCCGCCGGCGATGAGCGAACCGATGTTGTAGATGAAGGCCGCCAGGGTCGACAGGGCCGTCATGAGCACGATGTTGATCACCGCGATGATGAAGCCCGCGGCGACGACGCGACCGAAGCCGAAGATGCCGATGATGCGCTCAGCGGACTCCGCGCCGGCGAGCTCGGTCATCGTCGCCTCGAGGCCGCTCATGACGCCCGTGGCCTGGAGGACGACCCAGAGGACGATGAAGGCGACGATCGTGGCGATGCCGATGGCCACGGACATGAGGAACGACATCTTCATGACCGACCAGGGGTCGACCGCGGCGACGGTGAGGCGAACGGTCCGGGGACCCTTCTTCTTCTTTCCCTTGCCGTTGTCGACGATGTTCTTCACGCCCATCTTCACACCGCCGGAGCTCGCCCGGACGGTGTTCGAGACGCTGCCCATCACCGAGGTGGCCGGACCGCTGCCGGTCCCCGTTGATCCCTGCCCGGCAGAGGAGGACCCGGCAGAGCCAGATCCCGCCGAGGTGGCGGTCGTCGACGGTCCCGACCCGGTCGAGGGCGCCCGGTTGGGCTTGGGCGAGGCCTTGGGCGCAGGAGGGGTGACGACCTTGGCCTTCTCGGTCGCCGGAGCCGACCCCGACGCGGCATTCGCCGAGGTGTCAGTACCCTTGCTCGGAGCCGGTGCGGAACCGGAAGAGGTGTCGTTCTTCGCAGAGCCTGCGGTCAGGCGGGTCGATCCGCTCGACGTCCTGATGATCTTGCCAGGCCCTGGCTGCTTGTTCTCGCTCACTCTTCCACATCCTCGCTGGCGGTCTCGGTCGCTGCGACCTCAGGCGCTGCAGCCTGCGGTGCCTCGACCTCGGTCTCGACTGCCTCGGCTTCGTCTTCGTCTTCCACTGCGGTCTCGGGTCCACGGGTTACTGCGATGATACGGTCATTCTTGCCCGGCTTCGCGAACACCACACCCATGGTGTTGCGTCCCTTCGCAGGAACCTCGTCGATGTTCGACCGCACAACCTTACCGCGCTCCATGACGACGAGGACCTCCTCACCGTCTTCGACGATGAGTCCGCCCACCAAGTCTCCGCGCTGTTCGGTGATCTTCGCAACTCGGATTCCGAGGCCGCCGCGGCCCTGGACGCGGTACTCGTCGACGGGGGTCCGCTTGGCGTAGCCGCCTTCGGTGACGACGAAGACATAGGTGCCCGGCTGGACGACGTCCATCGTCAGCAGCTCGTCGTCGTCCTTGAACTTCATGCCCGTGACACCCCCGGTGACACGGCCGAGCGGACGGATCGAGTCGTCATCGGCAGCGAAGCGGATCGACATGCCCTTGCGGGAGATGAGGAGGAGATGGTCCTCGGATCCGACGATCCGAGCCGAGACGAGTTCGTCGGGTTCGCCCTTGTACTCGCGGAGGTTGATGGCGATGACGCCGCCGGTGCGGTTGGAGTCGTATTCGCTCAGACGGGTCTTCTTCACGACCCCCGACTTCGTGGCGAGGATGAGGAACTCCGCCTCGTCGTAGTCGCGGATCGAGAGCACCTTCGCGATCGTCTCGCCTGGCTGAAGTGCCAGGAGATTCGCAACGTGCTGTCCCTTCGCGTCCCGGGAACCCTCAGGGATCTCATAGGCCTTCGCGCGGTAGACGCGACCGGTGTTGGTGAAGAAGAGCAGCCAGTTGTGCGTCGAGGTGACGAAGAACTGCTCGACGACGTCGTCGCCGCGCAGCTGCGCACCCTTGATGCCCTTTCCGCCCCGGTGCTGGGCACGGTAGAGCGTGGACTGGGTGCGCTTCGCGTAGCCGCCGCGGGTGATCGTGACGACGACCTCCTCCTCGGGGATGAGGTCCTCCATCGACACGTCCCCGTCGAAGCCGGCGAGGATCTTCGTGCGCCGGTCGTCGCCGAACCGCTCGACGACCTCGTCGAGCTCCTCGGAGACGATCTCACGCTGACGCGAGGGCGTTTCGAGGATGTGGTTGTACTCGGCGATCAGGGCTTCGATCTTCTCGGCCTCCTCCTGGATCTTCAACCGCTCGAGGGCCGCGAGGCGGCGCAGCTGGAGGTCGAGGATCGCATTCGCCTGGGTCTCGTCGACCTCGAGGAGCTCCATGAGCCCGGCGCGGGCCTCGTCCGAGGACGGCGAGCGGCGGATGAGGGCGATGACCTCGTCGAGGGCGTCGAGGGCCTTGAGGTAGCCGCGGAGGATGTGGGCGCGCTCCTCGGCCTTGCGCAGCCGGAACTTCGTCCGGCGCACGATGACCTCGATCTGGTGCTTGACCCACAGGCGCAGGAACGAGTCGAGCGAGAGGGTGCGCGGCACGTTGTCGACGAGCGCGAGCATGTTCGCGGAGAAGTTCTCCTGCAGCGAGGTGTGCTTGTAGAGGTTGTTGAGCACGACCTTGGCCACGGCGTCGCGCTTGAGCACGATGACCAGGCGCTGACCGGTGCGTCCCGAGGATTCGTCGCGGAGGTCGGCGATGCCGGCGACCTTGCCGTCCTTGACGTACGAGGCGATCTTCGCGGCCAGGGTGTCCGGGTTGACCATGTAGGGCAGCTCGGTGACGACGAGGCAGGTGCGTCCCTGGATCTCCTCGACCTCGACGACGGCGCGCTGCGTGATCGAACCGCGGCCCGTGCGGTAGGCGTCCTCGATGCCCTTGTGCCCGAGGATCGTGGCACCGAGCGGGAAGTCGGGGCCCTTGACGATGGTGAGGAGGGCTTCGAGTGCCTCCTCCTTCGTCGCCTCGGGGTGGGAGAGCAGCCACTGCGCTCCGGCGGCGAGTTCGCGGAGGTTGTGCGGCGGGATGTTCGTCGCCATGCCCACCGCGATGCCCGCGGAGCCGTTGGCGAGCAGGTTGGGGAACCGGGAGGGCAGCACGACGGGTTCGAGGCTGCGGCCGTCGTAGTTGGGCTGGAAGTCGACGGTGTCCTCGTCGATGTCGCGGACCATCTCCATGGCCAGCGGCGCGAGCTTGCACTCGGTGTACCTCGGTGCCGCCGCGCCGTCGTCGCCGGGCGAACCGAAGTTGCCCTGTCCGGCGATGAGCGGGTAGCGCATCGTCCACGGCTGGACGAGGCGGACGAGGGCGTCGTAGATCGCCGAGTCGCCGTGCGGGTGGTACTGACCCATGACGTCGCCGACGACGCGGGCGCACTTGGAGAAGTTGCGGTCGGGGCGGTAGCCGCCGTCGTACATCGCGTAGAGGACGCGGCGGTGGACGGGCTTGAGGCCGTCGCTGACGTCGGGCAGTGCGCGCCCGACGATGACGCTCATCGCGTAGTCGAGGTACGACCTCTGCATCTCGAGGTTGAGATCGACCTGCTCGACGCGGTTGATCTCGGTGGGGGTGTCGAATTCGTCAGCCAATGTGGGCTCTTCCCTTGTGTTCGAACCGTTCTTCCGGCGTCAGGCGGCGACGCGAACGGCGGCGGGTGGAATGCGGATGGCAGCTCCCTCGCCGAGGTGGTCCCACCTCGGCGAGGTCGTGCTCAGATGTCGAGGAAGCGGACGTCCTTCGCGTTCTCCTGGATGAAGCGGCGGCGCGAGTCGACGTCGTCGCCCATGAGGACGGTGAAGATCTCGTCGGCGACGATCGCATCGTCGAGGGTGACCTGCTTGAGCAGGCGGGTGTCGGGATCCATCGTCGTCTCCCACAGCTCCTCGTAGTTCATCTCGCCGAGGCCCTTGTACCGCTGGATCGCCTGATCCTTGGGCAGCCGCTTGCCTTCGGCCTTGCCGGTGGCCAGCAGCGCATCCCGCTCCCGGTCGGTGTAGGCGAACTGGTAGGGCGCGTTCGACCACTTGATCTTGTACAGCGGCGGCATCGCGAGGTAGACGTAGCCGTGCTCGATGAGCGGCTTCATGTACCGGAATATGAGCGTGAGCAGCAGCGTGGTGATGTGCTGGCCGTCGACGTCGGCGTCGGCCATGAGGATGATCTTGTGGTACCGCAGCTTCTCGAGGTCGAACTCCTCTCCGATGCCGGTGCCGAAGGCGGTGATCATCGCCTGGACCTCGTTGTTGCCCAGCGCCCGATCGAGGCGGGCCTTCTCGACGTTGAGGATCTTTCCGCGCAGCGGCAGGATCGCCTGCGTGAAGGGGTTGCGACCCTGGACGGCGGAACCGCCGGCCGAGTCGCCCTCGACGATGAAGACCTCGGAGATGTCCGGGTCCTTCGACTGGCAGTCCTTGAGCTTGCCGGGCATGCCGGAGGTCTCGAGCAGTCCCTTGCGGCGGGTCGCCTCACGGGCCTTGCGGGCGGCCAGCCTGGCCTGCGAGGCCTGCAGCGCCTTGCGCACGACGTCCTTCGCCTGCGCCGGGTTCGACTCGAACCAGTGGCCGAGCTCGTCGCGGACGACGCGCTGGACGAAGCCCTTGACCTCGGAGTTGCCGAGCTTCGTCTTCGTCTGACCCTCGAACTGGGGGTCGCCGACCTTGACGGAGATCACCGCGGTCAGGCCTTCGCGGATGTCGTCGCCGCTGAGGTTGGGATCCTTCTCCCGCAGCAGCTTCTGCTCCCGCGCATAGGCGTTGACGAGCGAGGTCAGCGCGGTGCGGAAGCCCTCTTCGTGCGTGCCGCCCTCATGCGTGTTGATGACGTTGGCGTAGGTGTGGACCGATTCGCTGTACGCCGTCGTCCACTGCATCGCGATCTCGAGTGAGAGGGTCTGTTCGGACTCCTCGGCCTCGAAGACGATGATGTCGGGGTTGATGAGGTCGACCTTCTTCGCCGAGTTGAGGTACTGGACGTAGTCGAGGAGGCCGTGCTCGTAGCGGTACGTCGCCTCGCGCGGCTTCGCGTCGACCTCTTCGTCCTCGTCGATCTGGACGTTGTCGTCGTCGACCTGCGTGTGGCGTTCGTCGATGAGTCGGATCTTCAGGCCCTTGTTGAGGAAGGCCATCTGCTGGAAGCGGGCGCGCAGGTACTCGTATGAGAAGTCCGTGGTCTCGAAGATCTCCGCGTCCGGCCAGAACGTCACGATCGTCCCGGTCTCCTCCGTCGGCTCACCGCGGGTCAGCTCACCGGTGGGCACACCGCGGCGGAAGTCCATCGTCCAGTGGTAGCCGTCGCGCAGGACCTCGACGTCGAGGCGCTCGGACAGCGCGTTGACGACGGTCGAACCGACGCCGTGGAGGCCGCCGGCGACCGCGTAGCCGCCGCCGCCGAACTTGCCGCCGGCGTGGAGGATCGTGAGGATGACCTCGACGGTGGGCTTGTGCTCGGTGGGGTGCATCGCGACGGGCATGCCGCGGCCGTTGTCGGCCACGCGCACGCCGCCGTCGGCGAGGATCGTCACGTCGATGTCGTCGGCGTAGCCGGCCATCGCCTCGTCGACGGAGTTGTCGACGATCTCCTGGACGAGGTGGTGGAGGCCGCGCTCCGAGGTCGACCCGATGTACATGCCTGGGCGTTTGCGGACTGCCTCGAGACCCTCAAGTACCGTGATATCCCCGGCATCGTAATGGGACTGTTCCTCGATCGTCATGTGACTCCTCGTGCAAATGAACGCTATCAGCTGTCCATTCTACCGCGCGCACGCCCGAAATGCCCGCAAGCGGCTCAGAAACGTCCATTCCCGCTTTTACCATGCGGGTCACGTACCCCCGGACACGATCGGTCCCGGCTGTCGCGCCTGGAGGCCTTCTGGGGATTTTCGGATCTCCGTCCCGAAATCGGCGCCGCCGTGTGCCGGATCAGGCGCCGACACTCACCCGAAGGTGTCCCGCGGACCCCGGCCGCGGACGCTGCGCGGACCCTTCTTGAAGCTGCGTCCCCGCGGCCCGCGGATCTCGAGTTCCGTGATCGTCTGCGAGCCGAGACCCGCCTCGAGTGCCTTGAGGATCGTCGGACGCAGCACCCGCAGCTGCGTGGCCCACGTCGTCGAGTCCGCGGCGATGACGAGCAGCGGCGGGGAGAAGTCGACGGGTGTGCAGTGTCGGGCGACCTGGTGGCCGACGAGGTCGGGCCACCGCCCGAGCACTTTGCCGATGTCGATCGACGACGACCATCCCTGCGTGGCGATGAACCCGCCGAGGACCGAGGAGATCGACGTGGGATCCCTCCGATCCTTGCCCGCCGAGGTGTAGGTGACCTCGGCGCGGATGCGCGAGCGGCGGCGACCGGTGAAGAACCGCGCCTCGGTGACCTCCATCCGCCGCACCCGGTCGAGGGCTTCGAGGGCGGCGACCGGGGTCGCGGCGTCGCGTTCGATCCCGCTCATCGGTGACCCCGGCTCATCATGCCGCCCCTGCGGCGAGCAGTCTCGCCTGGTCGATCCGGGCGCCCCCGAGGCCCGCCGGCAGATCGGCGTCGACGGCGGCGGTGACGAGGACCTGCTCGGCGTCCGTGATCCGCGAGGCGAGCCGGCTGCGGCGCCCGGAGTCGAGTTCGGCGAAGACGTCGTCGAGGACGAGGATGGGCTGTTCGGCGCTCGACCCCGCATCCGCGCTGAGCAGATCCCAGCCGGCCAGCTGCATCGCCAGCGCCAGCGACCATGTCTCCCCGTGCGAGGCGTAGCCCTTGGCCGGGTGCGATCCGATCATCAGCGCGATGTCGTCGCGGCCCGGCCCGTGGAGGGTCAGCCCCCGATCGATCTCGGTCGCGCGGCGGCGTTCGAGGGCGGCGAGCAGGAGTTCGCGGCACTCGGCGGCCGAGGATGCCTGCGAGTAGTCGATGCGCGAATCGTAGGTCGCACTCACTCCCTGCCGCTCGAGGCGGGCGTCGGCGGCGATGTAGGCGAAGTTCTCCTTGAGCGGGTCGACGATGTCGGCGAGCACCCGCTGCCGGCCGAAGACGAGTTCGGAGGCGGCATCGGCATAGGCCATGTTCCAGATGTCGAGGGTGGCCTCGAGCCCGGGGTCGCGTTCCTCCCGGAGTCGCTTGAGCAGCGCGTTGCGCTGTTTGAGCGCACGGTCGAAGTCTTGGATCACCGAGGCGAAGCGCGGGTTGCGGGCGACGACGAGCGTGTCGATCCAGGCCCGCCGCTCCGCCGGCTCCCCGCGGACGAGGCTGAGATCCTCAGGGGCGAAGACGACGGCGGAGACGAGTCCGAGGATCTCCCGGATCCGCACCGGAGAGCGGTTGACCCGAGCCCGGTTGGCGCCCTTGGACTGGATCGTCACCTCGACGGCCGCATGCCGCTTGCCGCGGTTGACCAGGGCCGAGACGGTCGCGGCACCCGCGGTTTCACGCACGAGCGGAGCGTCGAAGGCCACCCGATGCGAACGCAGATGCGCGAGATACCCGACGGCCTCGACGACGTTGGTCTTCCCGGTGCCGTTGTCGGCCACGAACGTCGTGACCCCGGGCTCGAATTCCAGGTCGAGCACGGGGTACGAGCGGAAGTCACGCAGCGAGAGTCGGGATATCCACATTCAGATGCGGGTGGGCATGAGCAGGTAGCGATACGACTCGTCGGCCGAGGAGTCGAGGTCCTTCTGACCGGAGATGATGACGGGCTTCATCGGCTGGGTGAAGGAGAAGTTCACATACGGGCTCTCGATGGCCGCGAGGCCCTCGGCGATGTAGTGCGGGTTGAATCCGACGGTGATGGGCTCGCCCTGGAGGACGGCTTCGACGGCCTCGGAGGCCTGCGCGTCGTCGCCGGTGCCGGCGTGGAGCGTGAGCATCCCATCGCTGACTTCGAACCGCAGCGGAGTGTTGCGCTCGGCGACGAGGGAGACGCGGCGGACGGCTTCGCGCAGCACCGCGGTCTCGACGATTGCGTGGATCGGCACGGAGTCGGGGAAGAGCGAACGGACCTTCGGGTACTCGCCCTCAACGAGCAGCGAGGTCGTCACCCGTCCCGCCGAGGTGAACGAGATGAGATCCTTGCCCGCATCGGTGCTCAGGCCGATCGTGACATCCCCACCGAGGGACTTCGAGACATCTCCCAGGGTGCGACCGCGCAGCAGGGCGACGGCGGAGACATCGGGGCGTCCGGGGTTCCAGGTGAATTCGCGGACGGCGAGGCGGTAGCGGTCGGTGGCCAGCAGCGTGACCTTCTCGCCTTCGATCTCGACGCGCACACTGGTCAGGATCGGCAGGGTGTCGTCCTTCGAGGTCGCGATCGTGACCTGGGAGACGGCGTTCTGGAACTCACCGGCCGAGACGGTGCCGGAGTCCTCGGGCACCTGCGGCAGTGAGGGGTATTCGGCCACCGGCATCGTCATGAGCGAGAAACGCGAGGAACCGCAGGTGACGTCGACCTTCGAACCGATCTGCTCGAGCGTGACCTCCTGGTTGGGCAGGGCCTTGGAGATGTCGGCGAGGAGACGGCCGGAGACGAGCACCGTGCCGGGAGAGACCACCTCGGCGGAGATCTCCACACGGGAAGAGACCTCGTAGTCGAAGACGGCGAGGCGGACCGTTCCGCCGGTCTCGGCGGTGATGAGGATTCCGGTGAGGACGGGAGCAGAGGGGCGATTGGGGAGGGTCTTGGTCGCCCAGGTCACGGCGTCGGCGAGGACGTCGCGGTTGACTTTGACCTTGAGAGGGGTTGCTTCGTCGTTCACTTTACTCCTTCGGGATATCACCCGACGTGCATTCGGCTTCGGCGTGACGGTGCTCGGAAAACTGTACACAGCCTATCCGATTCCGCGATACCCGAGGATGGGCGGAGGAGCGGGGAGGACACGCGGAGGAACCGAGCGAATCTCGGATCCGAGAACCGGTTTCCGGGGCGTGTTCGAATCTCGAACCGATCGTTCGCTCAGCAGCGCGGAGCTCGTCCGGTCATCGTCAGCAGGCGATGGCGGTCGCCCTCTTCCCTCTTGAGATTGATTCAGCAGAAGTATCAGCACCTGTGGATCCTGTGGACAGAGGAGACCCGTGCCGCGCAGCATCTGGGATCGCGACCTCCGGGAGGGTGTGGACCGCATGTGCATCGGCGCCAGGGCGTCTGGGAGAGCTTGGGTAAGCACAGGCGTGTAGTTCACATCCGTCCACGCAGCCAGAGGCCGTCGTCCCCAGGGTTATCCCCACTGTGGTCAGTCTGTCCCCAGAGTTATCCACAGGTGTGCATAGCGTCTTCTATAGGCGGTGCTGCTGTTTGATGCGGTTTGTGAGTTCGGTGACCTGGGTGTAGACGGCCCGTCGTTCGGCCATCTGCGTTCGAATCTTCTTGTTCGCGTGCATGACGGTCGTGTGATCGCGCCCACCGAAGGCCTGACCGATCTTCGGCAGGGAGAGATCGGTGAGCTCACGGCAGAGGTACATCGCGATCTGCCGGGCTGTCGTCAGCGTCCGCGATCGGGAGGTCCCGCACAGGTCGTCGAGGGTGAGGCTGAAGTACGCGGCGGTCTGTCCCATGATGTCGGCCGCCGTGATCGCCGGGGTGTCGTCCTGGGTGATGAAGTCCTTGAGGACGGTCTCGGCCAGAGACACGTCGACCTGCTGGTCGTTGAGGTTCGCGAAGGCCGTGACGCGGATGAGTGCGCCCTCGAGCTCCCGGATGTTCGAGGACACACGTGAGGCGATGTACTCGAGGACGTCGTCGGGGACGTCGAGGTGCTCGCCGGCGGCCTTGCGGCGCAGAATCGCGAAGCGCGTCTCCATGTCCGGAGGCTGGACGTCGGTGAGCAGACCCCATTCGAACCGGGACCGCAACCGTTCCTCGAAGCCCTTGAGCATCTTCGGCGGCTGGTCGGAGGTGATGACGACCTGCTTGGCCTCATTGTGCAGGGCGTTGAATGTGTGGAAGAACTCCTCGACCGTGGCGTCCTTGCCCTGGAGGAACTGGATGTCGTCGATCATGAGGATGTCGACTTCGCGGTAGCGGCGCTGGAACGCCGGACGCAGCGCGTTCGAGGTCCGGGACGAACCGATCGTGTTGATGAAGTCGTTGACGAACTCTTCGCTCGAGACGTACTTGACGCGGATCTCGGGGAAGAGCTGTGTGGCATAGAAGCCGATCGCGTGGAGCAGGTGGGTCTTGCCCAGTCCCGAATCGCCGTAGATGAAGAGCGGGTTGTACGCCTTCGCCGGAGCTTCGGCGACGGCGAAGGCCGCAGCGTGGGCGAAGCGGTTCGAGGCGCCGATGACGAAGGTGTCGAACGTGTACTTGGGGTTGAGCTGGGCGACGCCGGGAACGTCGACGGGCGGGGTGGGGGTCTCGGTCGCCTCGGCGATCTCGACCTCGACGCGGGAGACCGGCTGCTGCGGACCTGCCGCGGTGCGGTTCTCCACAGGCTCCGGCGCCGGCGTCGGAGCCGGAGTCACGACCTCGGGGGGTGCCGTCTGCGGGATCCCGGCCGGCTCGGGACTCGGCGTCGGCACGGATGCGGGAACCGCCTCGGTGGGATGGTCGGTTCCGGTCTCGTCGATGAGCTCCTCGAAGCGGATGGGCACGTCGAGTTCGGGATCGACGACGAAGCCGAAGGTCACATCGAACCCGATGACACGAGAGAACTCCCTGGTCAGATGGTCGAGAAGGCGGGTCTCGATGGTCCGGCGGGAGTGCTCGTCACGGACGGCGAGGAGGACGAGGGCATTGTCGACGAGCGCCTTGGGAACGGCGAGGTAGAGGAAGCTCTTCTGGTGCCGGGACAGATCGGCGTCCTGATCCAGGGTCGAGACCACCGTTCGCCATTGGCCGATGAGCTCGTTCTTGGAATTCGACACCGTCGGTCCTCTCGCTTGTCATTCGTCGTAGTCGCATGCTCCACACCTGTGCATGACTTCCACACAGTTTTCCACAGTTTGTGGAGGAGTGACGAGTCAG